>JBGTLY010000060.1:0-5120 GCA_041743865.1 Woeseiaceae bacterium | reverse complement strand
CGCTTTCATCGAATAACATCTGGTGTCGATTGGCATCAAATTGGCGTGGTTCAAAGCATAGACCGGAACCACGGCGGTGAAAAGAGGTCTCTTGGGTCACATCCATCTCCCAGCCAACAGCGACTGCGCCAGCTCTCAGTCTTTTTCGCCGCTTGTTATGACAACGGCTCATCTCAAGCGTACCCGCCAGGGCAGGTGCGGGACAGCAAAGCTCGCCCCCGCTACCATCAACACTTTGATTGCGCCCATGCTTCTCGGAGCAGGGCGTTTTTTAGTTGTGCCTTCCCTCGCAACAAACTGCGGCATTATCGTCTCGCTGTCGCGATCATCCCGTCCATTCGAGCCGGAACCGGCGAACGAAGCGGTTCTCGTCCCCGCTCATCGGCATCTCGAGGTCCGTCCTCGATTCGGCGGCGTGACGGAGCGCGGACCACGATTCCGGGCGCAGCATGACCATGAAACCGTCTTCCTGCACCGCCGCCGAATCTGTCGTCTGATCTCCGATGAGCACGATAAAGCCGCCCGCGAACGTGGTGATCGGCTCGCGCACGCAGATTCCCGCTGGATCTCCGGAAGCCGTCGGGACCCAGACCAGCCGTGCGTCGGCGTCGGAAACGTGCCCTGTCAGGATGCTGAACACCGGGTTACCTTCGACGGCGGCAAACGCATTTCGTAAGTGCCCTGTCAGATCGCCGGTTAGTCGCAGCGTCAACGTCTTGTCACGAAGAAAGACTCCGGCATTCCGTGTGACGCGTAACGTTTGCAACTTTGCGAGTACCGTCTCCGAAAGGTAGGCCGGGATAGCGCTTGGCCGTGACAGGTCTGAGAACTTCGGGTATGGAAAGATGCGGTAGGCATCCCCCAGCCATGCTGCGACGCGGTGCACTCCTGCAATGTTCGCCGCCTCGCATTCCTCCGGACGCAGCACCAGCGCCAGCAAAGCCTCCGTGCGGACTGGAGGGCCCGGGCCGTCCACGGGGTCGAGGTAGGCGATCCCACCGTGCGACAGGCCGAAAGGGGCTTGTTCCCCGAAGACGGTGATGTCTCCGGGATGCACGATGCCGCCCTCCCGAACCAGCTCGTAGATCAGGTGAAGTACGTCCATGACCTGCTGTTCGCGCGCTGATGTGAACGTGGCATCGCCCGGAGCGAACACGAACATGATCTCGCGTTGACCAGTTTCGGCCAGGCCGTGAGTGAGATATGAGCGGCAGGTCCTGCCCGGAAGAGCGAATCGGCGTGCTTTGACGTCGGGCCTGTAATCGAGCCGCAGGTCGTGCTCCTCCACCGATACGGTCAACACGTCGGGGACGATCGCATAGGCCCCCGGCGCTTTAAGCAGCCTTTCGGCGGGCACGGGTTCCGAGATCAGCCCTGTCAAGCGGTCGAACCAATTCATGGCGCTCCTCTGGAAAGCTCGGCGTGCAGGCACGGACCCGCTGTCCAGCGTCGAAGATACACAAATCCCCAGTCATTGGTTGCCCTCGAGGTTTCCAATTGCCCCAACTCTTGGACCATGCTGGAAGCCCCTAATGTCTCGGAGAAGGCTTCATTACGACAAATAGCCACACTGACAGGGATCCTGAAAGGCATCCTCCTATTGAGTAGTACTGAACCACCCCGGGTTTCTCGGAGGCTCTATCCTTTAAGGGGAACGAGCACCGAACATACAAAAACCGGCGGGTACAGGCACTGGGCGGCTATTGGCTTAGCGGGAACGGCTCCATCGGCAAGCACATATAATTCGCTAAACGCGCCACCGCTACCAACTTTATATACGCAGGGCCGGGAAGGCCCATGGGACGCCTTCTCGCACTCGGATGTTTTCTCGCCGCCTCGATGTCGCTCGGACGGGCGTGGGGGTTCTGCGGCAGTGCCTCCAGCGGGTCGATCAGGTCGCACCCGCATCAGCGTCGGAATCAGGTCGGGGAGAGCCTCAAGTTGCGCCAAATTGCCGGACTGCTGCGCTAAGCGCCTCGGCAGCCTCTGTTTCACCTTCAAGCAACTTTAGCCGCTCTGCCAATGATTCGCTGATCCCCATCAACTCTATCGCCTCGATCAGTTTCTCGATCTTGTTTTGCAGGTGTTCAATTTGTACTGACGGACTACCGCGTCGGATTCACAAGTTAGTGACTCCACGGCCCTACGAATTCCTGCCTGTACATTGGCAATGAAATTGTCATCGCCGTGGGCGGCCTGCAACGCGTACAAGTCGCGCGCATGCGCGCTCCAGCACCGGGTATTTGGCCGCAAGGCGACGAAGGCGCGTATCCATGCCGCAGGAGCGGCTCGAGCATTCGCCAGTCGCGGTTCGACGTGCGTATCCCCAGTATCCAAACGTCGAAATTGGGCATACCATAGGGCGAAACCGACATCGATGTGCGCTGGTTTCCTGGCTGCGATGCGGAGGTGATTTTCAGCTTCTGTCCGTTGAGGAGATCGCCGTGCAGGACCATACAGAAACGCGAGATGCGGTTTCGGCTTCCGGGCGCACAGCCCCAGTTCCCCCAAACGCAGATCGCCGCGAGCACGGCAACGACAGGCCAGCCGACCCGTGGCTGGTAGAAGGCGGCGCCGCCGGTGAAGACTGCCACTGCTGCGATCCGCCCGAGCCCGCGCAGCCTCGGCCTCCCTGCACACGCACTAAGCCGCCCAAGGGCGATTGTTGCGAAGCCCTGCTCGACTTGCTCACGAGGGGCGAATCGCCACGCGGTGGCTATAGACAGCACAAGCCGAAGACCTCACCGAAGGTAAAGCTCGCCAACTGGTGCTGCGACTGGCCGTTCAGGGATTCCATCCTGCCGCTGCTTGCACTCCTGTACGAACGCTTCCGCAACGGCATCGCGCCTCAGAACGAGTTCGAGTTACAGATCTATTCCGCCTTTCGCCAGATGACCGAGGGCCAGCACAACGCCATCTCTGAATTTGTCGATCGGTTTCGCACCTGGCCGGATGCCCGCAATTGCGCTATCGAGTCACGCTGGAAGGACTGGCCGGACGACCGTCCCCTCGATCCCGACTTCGTCGGCAAAGTCATCATCAAGCAATTTGCGACCATGGGGCGGTGGGGCGTGCTGGGATACGACAAGGAGGAACCGGCGGCCGGCCATACGCGGCCGTGGGAGCTCACCACCGGCATGGACTTCGAAGGTACCAAGTCCAAGACGCTCACCGCACCTTGGCCCTGGGTCTGCATGGTCAATCCCGGCGCAGACGGCGTGAACTGGTACAAGAACAAAGATTTCGCTTTTCCGGACAAGCGCGACCTGAACAAAGCCGTAGCGCTGCACGACTTCGACCAAAAGTGCGAAGTGACGGTATCGGACCCGCAAAATCCTTCCGTCCTCAAGGTCACATGCACCGACAACGTGCCTGCGCCGCCCGGTCCGGGTCAGGGTTTTGCGTTCCAGACCTGCCCCGGCGGTTTCAATTTTGAATACAACGATCCAAAGCAGGGTGGCAAGTTCCGCTGCCTGAAAATTCCTGCCTGCATCGCTGGCCAAGGCGTTGCGCTGAGCGGGTTCAATTTCGTATCACTCAATTGCAGGGTGGAGCTCAAGCGGACCGATGGGCCGGCGCCGGCGATAGAGCCGATTCAATGCACGACGTTGGGCGATAGCGCGCCAGCCTCCGACGGGGCTAACTGCGGCGTGCGCGACATGCTGGTTTTTACCATTCCGCGGCAGGTGTGGAACAAAGCCACGGGTGTAAATGACTCCGTGCCGCCGGGCCGCTACGAACTGACGGTCGTCGTTCCCAATGAATCCAATTTCGCGCCCGAACCGGGCCCGGCGCCGGCGAGCTTTCGCAGCAACACGGTGCTGCTCGACGTGCTTCCGCCCATCGACGTTCCCTACCAGGTCTGGTTTGAGCGCGCGCGATGCTACCAGGAAACCAGCGGTTGGGGCGATGACGAACCTTGGTTCCGGCACTTTACGGCAGCATTTCGCTCAAAAGGCGCCGAGGACCTGGTTACCACGGCGGGTGAAATCTTCACACGCGAAGACATCGAGTCTGGCGACACGATCAATTTTGCGGCGGTCAACCCGTTCTCAAACACGCTGACGCCACAGGGTTGCGTCGCCATCGCCGTACTCGGCCTGGAGGTGGACGACGAGGACGCAGCCAAGCAACAGATTCGCGACTTCTGGGACGCCTATCAGTTGTTTTATCAGAAGCTGCTGGTGGGCGCCGCCAGCGGTGCCTCTGGCGGGCTGTTCGGCGCGGGTCTGGACGTGCTCATATCCAAGGGCGTTGTGACCGCCTCGCTAGTCGCCGGTGGGGTGGCTATCGTTGCCATCGCGGCAATCGGCTTGGCCTTCGCCGACTGGGCACCGGCCGACCCGATTGCCTACGACGTCATTGTCTTCGACCAAGTGGGCATGTATCGCATTACCATGCCCAATCAAGGCCAGCGCGCGCCGGAGTCTAAGCGCCTCGGCAACATCGACATGACCTCGCATCCGAAGGGTGCGACGGCAGACACGGAATTCGAAGCGACCTATCGCGAAGAGCGGCAATACTGGTGCGATGATGAAGAGAGTCGCTACGGACTGGATTTGAAAGTCAATCGATTACCTGTCTGAGCAGTGCGTGCGGGTGGCGTACGTGCCGCAGATGCGGCGCCGTCGTATGCTCGCCGCTGCCATTGAGACCCACGCGCCGGAGCCTGGCGCGCTAATCAATTACATCGGTGCGTCCATCGGCATTCGAATGCACGACGAGGTGAAGCGCGAATTGATCGGGATGGTTGGAGTAAGGTCGAAGCCAGTTCCGATGTGGCAGGGCGTCGAGGGGGAAAGGCATCTGCTCCGCCTTGTCGATCGCTACTTGAATCTCATCCGCGCCGGTGCGTTCTGTTACGAAACGATCCGTTACCGCCCCAAAGTCGGAAGGTCTCCGAAGGCAATCAAATACTGCCAAAAGCAGAACGTAACTCCCGCACCGTTGTGAAAGAATAACTTCCGCGTCTTCATGCCGATAATAGCGATCAGCGGACGGCACCAGACGCCGTTACTTCAGGGCACCGTCTGCTGGTGGTGGATGACCATGTGGATTCGGCCTCGACCCTCGCCACGCTTTTGCGCCTGCACTCATTCTGCTGGATATCGGCATGCCCA
>JBGTLY010000059.1:0-4018 GCA_041743865.1 Woeseiaceae bacterium | reverse complement strand
AGCGCCAGCACGACGGCGAGGTCGAAGATGCCCGTGGTCTCGGTTTCGTTCCCGGCGACGCCCGCCCCTGCCGCCGTGACCACTGCGGACCCATAGCCCGGCCACAGCGGCGCGAGCAGGCGTGGCAGCGCAACGCACGCGATCATCCACAGGGTGGTCATCGCATTGTCGACAGCGGCTGCCCCGGCATAGAGTGACGGGTGGCTGATGACGCCGTATTCGACAGCAATGGCGTTGAAGTTGACGCTCCCGCCGATATAGGTCCCGGCGAACATACCGGCGATCGCGGCGTGCAGTTCACCGAACGTCGCGGCGCCGCCGGTGAGCGCATGTCCCGCCAGTACGCCGAGTATCGTGCCGGCCGCCCCGACGAGAAACAGCAGCAGGCTCGGTGTGCCGGCGCGGAGCACCGTTCTCAGATCGACGAGCAACAGCAGCCAGAAAATGCCGAGCGGTGCGACCCAGGTAAAGATGGCATCGTACACTGGGGTGTCCGGACCGTACGCCGGGATGATATCGAGGTTCGTCGCCAGCGCCGCCAGCACGATAACCAGGAGCGCCGAGCCGAGATGGCGCATCCATGTTCGTGCAACGAGCCATTCCGACGCCGCGATGAGCGCCAGCAGGAAGGCCAGTATGGACAAGGGGGCGCTCAGCACCGGCCGAGTGTGGCACCGGAATTTGCCGTCCTTCAAGCCGGTGCCGCCGGCCGGGAGCGGGGCAATGCTAATCTTGGGCGCCCTGCCACCGGAACTGACCACGAATGGACAATGATTCGGCTGCCTTTCGGCGCGCGCTCGGCTGCTTTCCGACCGGTATTGCGGTCGTCACGACGATCGACGCCGAGGGCCAGCCCGCAGGCATCACGGTTTCGAGTTTCAACTCGGTGTCGCTCGAGCCACCGCTGGTCCTCTGGAGCATCGGCCGCGCCTCGGTCAGTTTCGATATCTTCGCGCGTGGGGACTTCTTTGCCGTCAACGTACTGTCCCGGGCGGAACTCGACCTGGTGGCCCGGTTTGCGGCCAGCGGCGGCGACAAGTTTCGGGGCCTTTCATGCGGGCGGGGCGTCGGAGGTGTACCGATCCTCCCGGACTTTGCCGCCTGCTTTGAATGCGCGACCGAACATCGCTACGATGGTGGCGACCACATGATCATCGTGGGTCGGGTACTCGCGTTCGAGGACCACGACAAGGAACCGCTGATCGTTCACCGCGGACAGTACTTCGGCAACAGGGGTGCGTGATGGTGCAGGCAGATTCCGCGCGAATTCTTTTACTGCTGCTCGCCGGGATGGCTGCGGCCTGTACGACGCAACCGTCGGCCCGGACAACGGTCGATCGCGTGCTCCTGGCCCGTGACATCCCGAATGCGCCGTACTCCAGTATCGTGCTCGTCGGCATTGCGCCGACGCGGGAACTGGCACGTGAATTCGAACAGGGTTTGAGTGACGAACTGTCCCGCCGCGGCGTCGAGGTGCATTCCTTCGTCAAGGAAAGCAGTGCGGACGAGGCGACGGCCGATGCCGTCGCAGCCCTGGTCGAGTCCGTGGGCGCCGATGCGATTCTTATGATCAGCGGCCGGCTCGCGGGTGCGGAAATCGACGAGCACAGTGCCATGGTCGACGTCGAGGCACGCGCGATCGGCGGCAACCTGTTCAATTTCTTCCGCTACGACTACGAGGAATTCACCGAACCTTCCTATACCGACATGACTGTCGACGTAACACTTGTGGCGCTCCTCTTCGATGCCGCCGGCAATGAGCGTGTGCATTCGGTTGAAGTCAGTACGACGCAGGGTTCGACAGCCTACGAAGTCATCATGTCACAAAGCGCAGCCATCGCATCTCGAATGGAACAGGACGACCTGATCGACTGATCGTTGCCGACTCAGTCAAAGCTTTCCAGTGTTCCGTACACGGGCTCGCCGCCAAACAGCGTGAGCAGCACCTTCGTATCGGAGATCGCGGTCGGTTCGATCGCGAACAGATCCTGGTCGAGGACCACGAGGTCCGCGAGTTTACCTTCCTCGATCGAGCCCGTGACGTCGTCATGGTGGTTGACGAACGCCGCGTTGATCGTGAATGCCTCGACCGCCTGCTCGATCGTGATGCGCTGTTCCGGCAGCAGCACATCGCCCTCATTGGCATCGACGTCCATACGCGTCACGGCCGTTTCCATCTGCATGAACGGATTCGCCGTAGACACGGACCAGTCGCTGCCGAACGCCACCTTGCCGCCGGCATCGATCACGGACTTTATGGGGTAGAGCCACTTGGCGCGTTCTTCGCCGATGAACGGCACGGTCAGTTCCGTGATGTAGTCGTCGGGGTAGGCCCAGAGCGGCTGGAAATTCGCGACGGTATCGAGCTCGGCGAAACGCGGAATGTCCGCAGGATCAATGAGCTCGAGATGGGAGATATGGTGCCGATGCGCGCTCGGCCCATTTGCCGTACGCGCTGCTTCGATCGAGTCGAGGGCCTGGCGGATGGCGCCGTCACCGATCGCATGGAAGTGCACCTGGAAATCTTTCGCGTCGAGCATGGTCACGACTTCTTTCAGGAACTCCGGGTCGACCATCGGGATGCCCCGTGTTTTCTCCGGCGTCAAATACGGTTCGAGCATGACGGCCGTGTAGTTCTCCATGACGCCGTCCTGCATGATCTTGACCGTCGTCGCCCGGACGTTGCCTTTCGTGTAGTTCTCGCGCATGGCCTCGAGCCGCGGGATCTGTTCCTCGGTCTCATCGCGCTCCCACCACAACGAAGCCACGACTCGCAGGTCGAGCTCGCCAGCCGAATCGAGCCGGGTGTAGGCCTCGAGGTCGGGCTCGTAGGCGTAGGCGACCTGTATCGACGTGATGCCGTACTCATGCAGCATGTCGCGCGCGTACTCGAGTCCGAGGGTCAGCATGTCCGGTGTCGTCTCCGGTACGTGCTGGGATACGAGGCTTGCGGCACCTTCCTGCAGGCTGCCCACCGGTTCACCGGTGTCCGGGTCGCGGTCGATGATGCCATCGGCCGGGTCCGGTGTGTCCTTCGTGATACCTGCGATTTCGAGTGCCTTGCTGTTCGCCCAGGCTGAATGCCCGTCCCTCGAATACAGGAGGACCGGGCGGTCAGGGACGAGCTCGTCCAGGATGCCTTTGCTCGCGCGGGCACCGGGCCCGAACGCCGCCATTGACCATCCGCCTCCCAGCACCCAGGGCAGGTCCGGGTTCGCCTGGGCGTACTCGGCAATGCGAGTGCGGTACTCGCCAACGGTTTCGAGGTTATTCAGGTCGCAGGCCGACGCCTCGACGCCGCCCGAAATGGGGTGGATGTGCACGTCCTGGAAGCCGGGCAACACCAGCCGCCCGCCGAGATCGATGACCTCCGTGGTGTCGCCGGTCAGGGTCGCGGCGCCCGCGGCATCGCCAACATAAACAATGCGTCCGTCGCGGATCGCGACCGCCTCGGCCTCGCTTCGATCCTTGTCCACGGTGTAGATGCGGCCATGGTTAAGCACCAGGTCGGCAACATCCTGGGCAGGCGACGGCCCGGGTTCGGGGCCCTGCTCGGTGCAGGCGGCAAGGCAGATGAAAATCAGGGCGAGAGACAGACGCATACGGATCTCCGTTTCAATCAAGCGACACACAGTAGCAAGCGGGTGCAGGTCCTGTGAAGTATGCTCGGCGCGTGACGACACCACGGATACCCGTCGTGCTGGACGGTGGGCTCGCAACGCAGATCGAGGCGGCAGGGGAGGTGCTGGATACCGCGCTATGGTCCGCGGCCCTGCTGCAATTCAATCCGGACGCGATCCTCGCCGCGCACCGGGCCTATCTCGATGCAGGCGCCGATATCGTCACGTCAGCGAGTTACCAGGCAAGCCGCACGGGTTTTTGCGCCCAGGGCATCGCACCTGCCGAGGCCGACCGGCTGATTGCGTCCTCGGTGGCGCTCGCACGCGTGGCCTGTGACCGCTTTGCCGAAGACCGGCCGGCGTCCTGGCCGCGGCGCGTCGCCGCAAGTGTCGGTCCC
>JBGTLY010000058.1:0-9041 GCA_041743865.1 Woeseiaceae bacterium | reverse complement strand
CCGGCGGCTCTCGGCCAGTCCGGAAACGCGAACCTCCGGGGCCAGGTTGCGACGGCGGCCGCGGGCACCGAGGTCAGCGCGACCAACGTCGCGACCGGCGTCGTCCGGCGTACTGAGACCAATGCCGATGGCAGCTATGTGCTCGTCGGTTTGCCGCCGGGCACCTATGTCGTCGAATCGGGCGGATCCAGGGACACGGTAACTCTATCGGTGGCCTCCAACGCCACGCTGGACCTCGAAGCCGGCGCGGGCGGGGAAGCGATTGAACAAATCACCGTTTATGGCGAGCAAACCAGTGGCTTCGACGTCTACACTTCCGAGGTCGGCGGCACCATCTCGCCGCGCGAAATCGCGCAGCTGCCTCAGGCCACGCGGAATTTCCTCGAGTTCGCCGATACGGTACCCGGCATGCGGTTCGAGACTGACGCGCAGGGCACGACGAGCCTGAGCGGCGGCGCGACCAGCAGTAACCTCGGCAACCTGTACATCGACGGCGTCGGCCAGAAAAGCTACGTCCAGGCGGGCGGTATCGCCGGCCAGAACTTCACGCGCGGCAACCCGTTCCCGCAGCTCGCCATCGGCCAGTACAAGGTCATCACGTCGAACTACAAGGCGGAGTATGGCCAGGTCGCCGGCGCCGCCGTGACGGCGGTGACGCGCTCCGGCACGAACGAGTTCGAGGTCGATGCGTACTTCCGCTATACGGACCAGGATCTGCGCGACGAGCGCCCGGACGAGAAGGCGCCGGGCGTCGAGAAGGTGGATTCGAAGACCGAGGAATACGGGTTCGCCGTCGCGGGCCCGATCATTCAGGACCGCCTGCACTACATCCTCGCCTACGAGTACAAGGACCTGATCACGCCGCGAAGCGTCACTCCGGATCCCAACGCTCAGGGGTTCGTACAATACCTCCCGGCCGACATCCAGGCGCTGTACGGTCCGCAGGACGTGCCGTTCGAGGAAGACCTGCTCTTCGGCAAGCTGAGCTGGAATTTCACCGACAGCGATCTGCTGGAACTCAGCCTGCAGTACCGCGACGAAGTCCAGGTGGATTCCATCGGCGGCGCGCGTGCCGACGGCCACGGCCGTGACGTGATCAACAAGGACGAGCGCGCGACGCTGCGTTGGGAGCACAATTCGTCGAACTGGTTCAACGAGCTCCTGTTTACCACCGAAGACAGCGAGAACAACCCGTTCCCGCAGGGCATCGGCAACGGCCTCGTCTATGCGCAGCTCAATCGCCTTCCGACCGGCGAATTTGCCAATGAATGGGTCCTGATCGAGGCGGGTCCGTCGAGCGGCTTTGACGCCCAGGCACGGAAGCAGAACGGCTGGTCGGTCGCGAACAATTTCACGCTGTTCGGCCTCGACTGGTACGGTGACCACACGGTCAAGTTCGGCGTCAGCTACAAGGACATCGAGCTGACGGCCCAGGATGCCGGCGCCATCAATCCCCAGTTCCGTTACGAAGTAACGCCGGCCGGCGTCGAGCCCACCCCGTACCGGGTGAATTTCCTCGCCCCCTTCAATGTCCCGGGCCAGCGCGCGACGGTGGTTACGGACTCGAAGCAGTACGGGTTCTACCTGCAGGACGACTGGGCCATCGGCGACCAGCTGATCGTCAATGTCGGCATTCGCTACGACTACGAGGAAAACCCGGCCTATACCGATTTCGTGACCTCGCAGGCGTTCGTCGACGCTCTCTATGCCGACGATCCCGACCTCCCCGGTGTGCAGCCCTGGGCCGACCGCCTGCTTCCGAGCGGACTGAACGCCGCGGATTTCGTCAGCACTGGCGGCAACCGGGACGACTTCGACGGCGCGTGGGCGCCGCGCATCGGTTTTTCTTACGACGTCAATGCTGACGCACAGTACATCGTGCACGGCGGCGCAGGCCGGTTCTACGATCGCAACCTGTTCAGCATTCTCTCGCTGGAAGTGAGCAAGGCCGCGCTCTCGCCGGTGGAGATCCATTTCCAGGACCCCGGCACGGGCGAATGTTACCAGGGCGTCACCGGTCGGCCCTGCGTTCCGTGGGACCAGGCCTATTTCGACCAGGGTATCGATGCGCTCGTTAATATCCCGGTCACCGCCGGCAACGCCGAACTGTTTATGCTGAACAACAACCTGGAGACGCCCTATACCGACCAGTTCAGCCTCGGTCTGACGACGCAGCTGGGTGAGTGGCAGACGGATGTGACCGTACAGCAGATCAACTCCAATAACGGATTCATCTTCACGCTCATCAATCGATATCCGGACGGTTCGTTCTTTGATACTAACGGCAGCCAGCCCTGGGGTGAGCCGGTGCCGGGTTATGCGAACACGATCCTCGGCAACAACGGCATCGAATCTGAGAATACGCAGATCCTGATCTCGGCCAGCAAGCCGTATACGTCGGACTCCGGATGGAGCGCGACGTTTGCCTACACGAATACCAATGCGGAGCACAATCGCAAGCTCGACGACAATTTCGCGTTCGACAAGGCCACGATTAACCAGTATCCGTTTATTGACGTCAACGACGTGCCGGAGCATCGTTTCGTCGCGTCCGGCTCGATCGACGGTCCCTGGGGCATGACCTTCGGGGCGAAACTCGTGTTGGAAACTCCGCGTCCTTTGAACGAAATCCGCAATGTCGGCGTCATCGGTCCGGACGGCTCGTTCTCCCAGCCTATTTCCGTAGAACCGCCGGGCACCGGCAGTTTCATCATCGGGGGTGACATCTGGGGCTACCGAACCGTCGACCTGCAGGCCACCAAGGAATTTCGGGTCGGCGATTTCGGTTTCACGGCACGCGTGAACCTGCTGAACGCTTTCGACTACGAGAATTACTCGTCGTTTAATGTGGTGGGTCCCAATGGCGAATACCCGACCGTCGAGGTGAACGAGTTCGGCGACGCCTATTACATTCCGCGGACGATCAATTTCGAACTGGGCTTCAACTTCTGAGCTTCGGGTAATGGGGTCAGAGTACATTTTCCCACTGGAAAATGTACTCTGACCCCATGATTCCCGCACCCATCAGCAACATCGTCATCGTGGGTGGCGGCACGGCCGGGTGGATGGCCGCGGCCGCATTCGCCCATGTCCTCGGGCCCGGGTACCGCATCCGGCTGATTGAGTCCGAGCTCATCGGTATCGTCGGCGTCGGCGAAGCAACCGTCCCGCATATCAAGGCTTTCAACAATCTCCTGCGCATCGACGAGGCCGACTTCGTCAGAAAGACCCAGGGCTCCTTCAAGCTCGGCATCCAGTTCGTCGACTGGGCCCGATTGGGCGACAGCTACGTGCACGGCTTCGGTACGATGATCGGGCCCGATCTCGGCCTCCTGCCCTTCCACCAGTACTGGATAAAGGCCCGGTTCGCAGGCCAGGCGAAGGACATCGGCGCCTACACGCTGAACACGGTCGCCGCGGCGCGCGGCAAGTTCATGGTCTCGGCAGCGGACGTGCCGGCGGCCTCGCCTTTGTCCAACATCGCCTACGCCTATCACTTCGACGCATCGCTCTACGCGCAGTACCTGCGCGGCTACGCCGAACAACGCGGCGTGACGCGCATCGAGGGCATAGTCCGGGAGGTCGTCCTGCACCCTGAAACGGGCTTCGTCGAATCCCTCGCACTCGAGTCCGGCGAGTCGATTGCCGGGGAGCTCTTCATCGACTGCACTGGCTTCCGCGGGCTGCTGATCGAGGAGGCGCTCGAGACCGGCTATCACGACTTCACCCATTGGCTGCCCTGCGACCGCGCGCTCGCGGTGCCCTGCGAGAAGGTGGGCCCGCCGGTGCCCTATACGCGATCGACCGCACGGCAAGCCGGCTGGCAATGGCGCATCCCCCTGCAACACCGGACCGGAAACGGCTACGTTTATTCGAGCGAACACCTTGGCGATGACGCAGCCGCGGCAACACTGCTCGCGAACCTCGACGGCAAAGCACTCGCCGAGCCAAAGTTGCTGCGCTTCGTCACGGGACGTCGGAAACTTTGCTGGAACCGCAACGTCGTCGCGCTCGGGTTGGCGAGCGGCTTCCTCGAACCCCTGGAGTCAACGAGTATTCACCTGATCCAGTCAGGAATTTCGAAACTCCTGGAGCTCCTCCCCCGCAAGGGTTACGACCCGGTGCTCGTCGATAGCTACAACGCGCGCCTCGCGTTCGAGTTTGACCGCATTCGCGACTTCATCATCCTCCACTACCACGCCACGGAGCGCGGCGACACACCGTTCTGGCAATACTGCCGGGACATGTCCATCCCGCCGGAACTGCAGGCGAAAATCGAGCTCTTCACCGACAGCGGTCGCTTCTACCGCAACGCGGACGAGCTGTTTGCGGACATCAGCTGGATCCAGGTGATGCTCGGCCAGCGCATCGAACCGCGCGCCTGGCACCCGCTCGTCGACCGGGTTCCCGAGACGGACATCTATCGTTTCGTCGACGGCGTGGCAGCGACCATCGACCGCTGCGTCGAGGCGATGCCGGCGCACCAGGCCTTCATCGATCGTTGCTGTGCGGCGACGTCGCCGGCTTAGGCGGAATTCTGCGCAATGGCGAAGCGACGAACCGTCATCGGCGCGATCGCTGCGGCCTCAGCGTTGCTTGTGTTTGCCGTATTTATGAACTCACCGCGTTTCGATTCGGCCTCGGCACGGCTGCCCGCGACGAACGGAGATAGCGACGGACCTCCGCCCATGGGGGCGGCAACGTCCGCGGCTGTCGCGAATGAGACAAATGCGACGCCCGAACCGCCAACAGATTCGCTTTCAGCAGGGTCTCATGACGACGATGCGTCACACCAACCGGCCAGCGGCGCCACGGCACTGGCGCCCGTCATGCTGTCGGGTGATTTCCCGCTCTACCTCACCGTCGTGGCGCGACCCACCCCGGGCGAAAGTCCGAGCGGCTGCAAGGAGACGGGCGTGCTGTTGGCCGAGATGGCCGAGGAAACGCGTGACGAGTTGTGGGCCGATCGCATCGAACGGAACTTGCGGAAGTTCATCGGCCAACATCCGCACGGGTTCCACGTGTCCGTCGGCTGTCGAGCGACGATCTGCCAGGTGAGTGTCGTCGGCGACCCTGACGCGCTTAGCCCGGATTCCGGCCGGGCGGATACCCTGTTCTGGTCCCGCTTCAGGCAACGCCTGGGTCGCAGTACCACAGGCGTAGAGCTCGGCCGCAACGGATTTTTCGGTGGCAATACTTGACCCAGCCGCCGCAACATATCTCCGGTATGGTCCTGACGAGCGTCGGGCGGGATACGTCCGGGGAGCCGGCGGGCTGCACCTCGTTCGGCCCATTGCCAGATCCCGATAATTCTTGAAGCCGGAAGGATAACGATGATCGCCGTCCCGAAATGCTCAGCCGCCCTGGCCCTGCCGGTTTTCCTGCTCGTCCTGGTTTCGGGCGCTTGCGTCTCCAGCCCCGAGTCCGCCGAGTACCGGCCGGACCCCGTATCCTCGGCGGAATGGGCGAGTGAGATGGCCCGCTTCGCGGAACTCGATTCGGCTACACCGCCCCCGGCGCATCCCATCGTGTTCACCGGCAGCTCATCCATTCGCCTGTGGTCTTCACTGGCGGCAGACTTCCCCGCGCAACCGGTGCTCAATCGCGGTTTTGGCGGGTCCCAGATTCGCGACGCGACCTGGTTCGCCGACGAACTCGTCGTGCGCTACCGGCCGCACCAGGTCGTCGTCTATGCGGGCGACAACGATATCGATGCCGGTCGAACGCCCGAACAGGTGCTGGCTGATTTCCACGGTTTCGTCGCGCGCGTACGCCGGGACTTGCCGGACGTTCCGATCGCCTGGATCGCAATCAAGCCGAGCCTCGCCCGTATTTCCCAGATCGATGCCCAGCGTCGGGCGAACGCTCTGGTCGAGGACGCCGCGGCCGAAATGGATAAGGTCGCCTTCGTCGACGTGTTCACGCCGATGCTCGATGACAACGGTAATCCGCGGCCGAAACTCTTCATCGACGACGGCCTGCATCTCAGCCCTTCCGGCTACGCGCTCTGGCGACAAATACTTGCCCCGTTTCTGTTGGGAGCGGGCCATACCCGCGATATGTAGGAGCGCGCCATGCGCGCGATGGTGTCGCGGGTCATCGCGGCCATGGGCCGCTCCTACGCGCGTTCAGTCCGCGTCATCGTCCTCGACAAAACCGATCGCCTCCAGGGCGGGCGCGATCTCCGGGTTCGCCATGAAGTGTTTCCACACGAGTCCGGTGCGATGGTTCTCGATCATCACGGTAATCGGGGCCTGGTTCAGCGCCATGTAGACTTCTTCGAACCAGTCCTGGGTCTCGTTGAAGCCGTCGTGGAAGCCGTAGACACCCCAGGCACGGTCGCCCAGGTCACGGTAGTAGTGCTTCAGCGCGGCCATGGATTCCTCCGGTGTCCACGGCATCGAAGCGAGCGAGGCCATGACGTTGATCGTGCCGTTGTCGTCCCGCGGTAGCGGCCGGCCGCCGCCGTTATTGATGCCAGCCGACAGCCCCCAGGTGTCTGCGCCGTAACCTTTGTGGCCACGGGGGTTCTCGATACTGTAGGCATTGCTGATGAGCGCAATGGCGCGATTGTTCTTGTAGTAGTTGGTGTAACGGTCGCGGATCCCGCGCGGATCGAAGCCGAAGAAAGAAAAGTGCGTGAAAAAAAGCTCGGCCCCGTTGCCTTCGCCAACGCCGAGCTCGATCCCATAGTAGCTGTTGCCGTTCACGTAGTGATCGCCCGCGGTCGTGCGGCTCCAGTTGCGGCGATACTGGACGTGACGTTCCGAGGTGCCTGCCCATCCCGTGTGATACATCTCCGCTGGCACGGCATGCGTTGGCGAGGCGATCGCCAGCAGGTAGATGATCATCGTTTCGTTCCAGCCGATCAGCGGGTGATTGATGTGCCACTCGTAATCCGGCGACCAGTGCCAGTACAGCACATCGCTGTCGGCCGTTTTCCGGTACCAGTCCCACTCGACTTCCTCCCACAGCCGCGTGGCGGTTTCGCGGATCTCGCGCTCGACGTCATTGTCGCGATCGAAGTACCGCCGCGCCGCGAGCAGGCCCTGGATCATGAACGCGGTTTCGACCAGGTCGCCGCCGTTATCGTACTTGCCGAAGAGTGGTATGGGTTTGCCGGTGTCGCCGTCCATGAAGTGTGCCCACGCACCGTGGAACCGGTCGGCACCCGCGAGGAAACGTACGATCGTCAGCATCCGTTCGGCGACCGCGTCGCGCGGTTCGAAACCCCGTTCGGTGCCGACGATGAGCGCCATGACGCCGAAGCCGCTGCCACCGAGGGCCAGCAGGTTCGGGTCGCCCGGCAGAACCTCCGGTGCGAGACCGGCCTTCGGGTGAGCGGTCTCCCAGTAGTACCGGAAGCTGGCCTCCTGGACCATGCTCATCAGCTCGTCATCGCTGAAGGCACGGGTTGTTGCGGGCTTCGACACTGCGGATGCTTTCGACTCGTTGCCGGCGAGATCGAGCGCCGTAACGCGATAGACTGCCTCCGTTCCCGGCTCCCCGACGAAGTCGACGAAGCGTGTGCGGTTGCCCGGCTGTGTTCCCACGGGTTCGAACAACTTGCCATCCGCCGAACGATAAATGCGGTACTCGAGCAGGTCGTCCGACTCGCTTGCCTGCCAGGCGAGGCCGAAGTGACGTTCGTAGGCTTTCGCTTCGAGTGCGGCGGGCGCGGGCGGCGCCTGGGTGTCGCCGGGGTCGGCCTCGGCAACGCGTATATCGTCGATCAGCAGCGTGTGAGACTCACCGTCGTCGAGTCCCTGCACGAACGTGAGCTTTGCAATTTCCCGAACGGCAAAGCCGCTGTCGGAGGTGCCCCTGACGAGCCCGAACATGTCGGCGAACGACAACGTGACCGTCACCCATTCGCCGGCCGGGATGCTTACGTCGCCGCTCACGAGCGTCACCGTCTGCGTGCCATTGCCGTTCGCATCCGTCAGGGACAGGCGCGGCGAGTTGAGAGCAGTGATCTCGGCGTCGGCAAAGACGCGCAGGACCAAAGCGCTGCCCTCGAAGCTGAACGGCCGTGCATACCGGCGATTCGTGTCCACGACGGCCCGCCAGTCGCCGCCAAACGCGCTGGTCCAGCGGAGCCGCAGGGCATTCGGCGGGCTGACGGACCGGCTGGTCTCCACCGGCAGTCTGCCGTCGACCAGTTCGAGCGAACTCGGTGCGATGACCGTGCCGCTCGTGCCGTAGGCGCCCGCCATAGAGTCGCTGTTGTCGAAAATGACGTGCCGGTCGTAGTAGGAAATGCCCGCCTCGCGGTCAGCGAGCACATCGGCGCCCGCCAGACCCGTGACACTGGCGAGCAAGGCGGTAATAAAGAGTCGCGGCATACGGATTTCCCCCGGACGAAGCCCGCCGCCCCGCCCAAAACCTGACATCGATACTAGGTGAAAAATCCCGGTAATTAAAGAAGAAACCTGGAATCATGATATCGATGTCAGCGCTTGATCGTAGTGGCTCCTTTTGCCTCCGCCAGGCTGCGGGCGACCTCTGCGTATGCCGCTTCGATACGTTCGGGGCCGTAACGCCGCTCGAGACGCCGGATGGCGAAATGCGCACGCGCCATGTCCTGGAAGTGTGAGATGAAGATCGTGTTGACGAGTCCGCCGCCCAGCGCGCCAATGACCGGCAGGGTCTGGGCCAGCGCTTTCTGGGACACGACCACGCCGAAGCGCTGGGCGATCGCCGAGACGAAACGCACCAGGGCGGGTGCACCCCGGTCGCCGAGTCCGTGCGCCGCGACGTACTTCGCGGCGTCGGTCACCGCCTTGCCGAGCGCGAGGCGTGCGCCGTAGTAGGAGGTCTCCGCGGCGTCGTCTTTCGAGGAACGTCCGCTGCCCATCGCGAACACCGACATGGCGCTCACGAGCGTGCCGGGATCGTGCGGCGATTCGCCCTCGGCGCGGGCGATGTCGACGATCGAGCGAAACATGATCGCGGTCGTCACCGGTAATTCGAGCACCAGGGTCTGCAAGCCGAAGAACCCGGCGACCGCGCCTGTCGTGGCGGCAGCAGCCGTATGCAGC
>JBGTLY010000057.1:0-12176 GCA_041743865.1 Woeseiaceae bacterium | reverse complement strand
TGCGCACGAGCCTCGCGCCGGCGACGACGCTCGATGACACTGCGGCACGCAAGCTGGTTCGTGCCGGCATCAACGCCTTGTGTCGCGACGCGTCCGGCCGCGTGCGACTGGTCGGTGGGCGCACCCTTGCACGTGGCAGTGAGTCCCACCGCATGTTCACGAGTCTGCCGGTGAGACGACTGTGCCTCAGGATCGTCAACTCCATCGACGCGGCCATACGCTGGACCGTGTTCGGGCAGGCGGACGCTAACCTCGTTGTACGCGTTCGCGACCAGGTCATCGACTACCTCCGGCGAATGTATGCTGCGGGCGCGCTCGACAATGACAATTTTCTCGTGCTGTGCGACTCCGGCGCGAAAGCGCCGGATGGCTCCCTGCGCCGGGGCGTGACACTGTTGCTGGTGTTCCAGCCCCGGCATTGCGACGCGCCGGTCTCGTTCACCCTGCACCGGTCTGCCGCAGGTTGTCGGATCAGCAGCACCGCATTTCCGCCACTCGCCGGCAACTGCGCCTGAGCACGGTGTGCCGCCGGGACCGGCCTTGGGCGATTTGTTATCCTGTCGCCTTCGAACTCCGGGACATCAGCATGCTGAACCGAGCAGCGGCCGTGCTGGCTGCATCATTCCTGTTGTCCGCCTGCGGGAGCGACGCGCCGGCCCCCACGGCCGACAGGGAGCCCGAAGAGACCATGACTGACGCGGCCGGGCTGGCCGGGCTCTTCGAGGAGCACTTCGAACGCGAACTGCAACTGAATCCGCTCAGTGCCACCGCCATCGGCGATTATCGTTACAACGACCGCCTGGCCATTACGAACAGTGCGGAATACCGCGAGGCGGAGCAGGCCCTGGACAGGGAGTTCCTGGCGCGGCTCGAAGCGATCGACCGCAGCGAACTCGATTACCAGGACCAGCTCAGCTACGACATGTTCCGCCAGCTGCGCGAAGTGTCGCTCGAGGGCGACCTCTATCCCTTTCACCTGCAGCCGATCAACCAGTTCTATTCCATTACGAACTCCTTCGTGCGGCTCGGCAGCGGGGCCAGCTATCACCCTTTCGACACGGTCGAGCACTACGACGATTTCCTGAGCCGTGCCGACGATTTCATTGCCAACGTCGATCTTGCGATCGCGAACATGCAGGACGGCATCGAAGCCGGCGTGGTGCAGCCCCGCGTTCTGATGGAGAAGGTCATTCCGCAACTCGAGTCCCAGGTCGTCGAGTCCGCGGAAGAAAGCGACTTCTGGATGCCCATCGAGTCCATGCCGGCGAGCATCGCCCCGGCCGAGCGTGAACGCCTCACCGCGACCTACCGGGACGCCATCGAGAACCGCATCATTCCCGCGTACGAGCGGCTGCGCAATTTCATCGCTGACAGTTATCTTGCTGCGGCGCGCGAGACCGTCGGCCTCGGTGCCCTGCCGAACGGGGAGGAGTGGTACCGGTATCTCGTACGCTTTCGTACCACGACGGAGATGACGCCGGCTGAGATTCACCGGATCGGTCTCGATGAAGTATCACGAATCCACGAGGAAATGCGAGGTGTCATAGCGGACGTCGGGTTCGAGGGCGACTTGCAGGCATTCTTCCAATACGTGAACACGGACCCGCGGTTTTTCTACGACGAACCGGAGCAGCTGATCCAGGGCTATCGAGACATGTCCGCACACATCGAGGAGCGCTCGCGCGCCCTGTTCGACGTCGCACCGAAGACCGCCTTCGAAGTACGCCGCGTCGAACCGTTCCGCGAAGCCTCGGCATCGGGCGGCAGCTACCAGGGCGGCACGCCGGACGGCTCCCGCCCGGGCATTTTTTTCGCGAACGCCTACAACATCAAGGCGCGGCCAAAGTGGGCGATGGAGTCCCTGTTCCTGCACGAAGCGATCCCGGGCCACCACTTCCAGATATCACTGCAACAGGAGAACGAAGCCATCCCGCGCTTCCGCCGCTTCGCGCGTTTCACGGCCTACAGCGAAGGCTGGGGGCTCTATGCCGAAACGCTCGGCAAGGAGCTCGGTGTATACACGGACCCGTACCAGTACTTCGGCGCGCTGAACGCGGAGTTGTGGCGATCGATCCGGCTCGTCGTCGATACGGGCATCCACGCCCTGGGCTGGACACGCCAGGAGGTGCTCGACTACATGTACGCGAACTCGGCGGTGGCGCCGGCACGAGCCATCTCGGAAGCTGAGCGCTTCATGGCGATCCCCGGCCAGGCGCTCGCCTACAAGGTTGGCCAGCTGAAAATCCAGGCGATCCGTGACGATGCAGAGGCACGGCTTGGCGAAGACTTCGACATCGTCGCATTTCATCGTGCGGTGCTCGAAGACGGTCCCATGCCCTTATCCATGCTCGAAAGCAAGATCGATCGCTGGGTGACATCGAAGCTTTAAGCGCATCATGAAACTGGATCGCCTCATTCGCTTCGCGCTCGGGTTCGCGATCCTGGTGGTTTTCCTCGTCGCGACGGGGGCGGTGCTGTTTGTCACTGAAACCGCCCTGAACGTCTGGGATCGGCTGGCCGACGGGCCGCGCTGGATCCCCTGGCTTTACCTCGCGTTGCTCGCAGGCATTGTCATCGCCGCCTGCGCGCTGATCTGGCGGCTCGTGATTCGTCGGCCCTCGCGAGCGGCCGGGAGCGAGCGGCCGAGGCCGCTGACCCGGCAGGAGATCGAAGCGCGACTCACGGACGCCGAGCGAGCCGGCGTGGATGTCAGCGCGGCACAAGCGGAATTGCGGGACCTGGCGGTTCGCCGTGAATCGCAATCCCTGCACCTGTGTTTTTTCGGCACGGTCAGCACGGGGAAAAGTTCGCTGATCCGGGCCCTGGTTCCCGACGCTGACGTCACGATCGACGTCGTCGCCGGATCCACGGGCGACGTGCGGCACTATCGCTGGCGCAATGACGTGGGCGCGGAAATTCTCCTGACCGACGTGCCGGGAACCAGCGGGCACGAGGACGGACTTTCCGACCTCGCTCTCGAGGAGGCGCGCCGGGCGCACGTCGTGCTGTTCGTCTGCGGCGGGGACCTGACGCGTGCCGAGGCCGCGCAAATCCGTGAACTGTCTGCACTCGACAAGCCGATCATCCTCGTCATGAACAAGGCGGACCGGTACAGCGCCGACGAGCAGGCACAGCTCCTGCATCGCCTGCTCGAGCGGCTCGAATCGCAGGGCGGCGAACTGTCCCGGGCCCGGGTGGTCGCGGTCTCGGCGGGCGGGGAGGTCGACGTGATGCAACGCTCGCCGGATGGGCGTGAGATCCCGGCGCGGCGGCAACGGCCTGCCGACATCGGCGTCCTGGTCGTCGCGATCAATCGCCTGCTCGAGTCGGACCGGGCGCCACTCGACCAGAGGCGCGACCGCGCGGTGTTCCAACTGGCGTCGGAGAAGCTTGCGGCCGCGGAGCGCGAGTATCGCGAACAGCGGGGAGAGCAAATCATTCGCTCGTCGACGCGGAAGGCGATCATCGGGGCGCTCGCCGCGATCAGCCCCGGCACGGACATCCTGATCCAGGGATTCATTGGTACCTTGATGACGCGCGAACTATGCCGGCTCTATGACGCAACGCCGCGGGACCTCGATATAGAGGAGTTCCTGAGCCTGAGCCAGAGCCGGGTCGGCAGGGCGTTGCCGCTGGCGCTGGCGGTGGCTGGCAATGCTCTCAAGGCGTTCCCGGGCGTCGGCACGGTTGCGGGCGGCTTCGTGCACGCAGTAGCCTATGGCCTGATATTCGACGCGTTGGGTCGCAGTCTCGTGGTGACGCTCAGGAAACACGGCGAACTCGTACCGGAACTTGCCGCCAGAGAGTTCGAGGACAGGATCAGTGAGCATGTGGAAGCGGGTGTCAAACGCGTTGCCCGGATGGCCCTGGAAGAAAAAACAACCGGCGAGTGACACCGACGACGATCACCTGGCGCTGGCTCGCGAGAGCCTGCGCCAGCTTGTCAATGACCAGCGCCTGCCGAATGGCCTCCGTGAGTCGCTGGCCCGGGATTACGATGACGTACAGGCCATGCTGGATAAAATTGAGCATGGGCACGTGCACCTGTCCGCCGTGGGCCGCGTCAGCACCGGCAAATCCTCCCTGCTCAATGCGCTGATCGGCGAAGAGCTGTTCTCCGTCAGCCCGCTGCATGGCGAGACACGGCATTCGTCAATGCAGGCATGGAACGAGATCGAGGCGGGCGGCGTGTACCTCCTCGATACGCCCGGTCTCGATGAAGCCGGCGGTGAGGATCGCGAAGCGCTCGCGGTCGCCGTCGCGGAACGATCGGATCTCGTGCTTTTCGTCATCGACGCCGATCTTACGGATACGGAGCTCACGGCGCTGAAAATGCTGCTCACCAATGGCCGCCCCGCTATCCTCGTGCTGAACAAAAAGGATCTGTACACCGCCGGCGAACTCGATCGCCTGCTGGCCGCGATCCGGCAACGGACGGCCGGGTTGGTCGATCCGGAGCACATCGTTCCCGTTGCCGCAGCGCCGCGTCCGCAAGTGGTCGTGGAAGTCTTCGACGACGGCGTCGAGCGCACGAGCGAGCGCCCCCGCGTGCCGGATGTCGAGGCACTGCGGCTCAGGCTTTGGGACATTCTGGAAGCCGAGGGGAAGACCCTCGCCGCCCTCAACGCGAGCCTGTTTGCCGCGGACCTCAGTGACCAGGTCGGCCGGCGGATCCTCGCCGCCCGCCGGGAAATCGGCGAGCGCCTGGTTCGCACCTACTGCATCGGCAAGGGTATCGCCGTGGCGTTAAACCCAGTTCCGCTGGCCGACCTGTTCGCGGCGGCGTTCATCGACGTCGGCATGCTGGTACACCTGTCGCGCGTCTACGGCCTGCCGCTCAGCCGGCGGGAGGCCGGATCGCTGATTGCCGTGATCGCTGCCGAGTCCGCGGCAATCACGGCGACCGTGTGGGCCATTCACCTCGGCTCGAGCGCGCTGAAGCTCGGGACGGCGGGATTGTCGACCGCGGCTACCGCCGCTGCTCAGGGCGCGGTCGCCTGGTACAGCACGCTGATAGTGGGCCGCGTAGCCGGTGAGTACCTGGCACGCGGCAAATCCTGGGGCGAGGCAGGTCCGAAAAAAGTCGTCAAGCGAATTCTGGACACGCTCGACCGGGACACGGTGCTGCGCGATGCACGCCGCGAAATCCAGGCCCGGCTGCAGCGGAGCTGAGGGTTGGACGCGGGGGAGAGGGTGGCACGGATCGCGGCCGTCATACGTGACATTCCCCGGGGCCGGGTCGCCAGCTACGGCCAGGTGGCGGAGATTGCCGGTATCCCGCGTGGCGCGCGCCAGGTCGGCAGGACGCTGCGACAACTGCCGGTGGGCCACAATGTGCCCTGGTATCGCGTTGTGCAGTCCGCGGGCACACTCGCCTTCGACGCGGGGTCGTCCCAGTTTGCCGAGCAGTGCGAACACCTGCTCGATGAAGGGGTGGCGGTGCTCGGGGGGCGAATCGACATGCGGCAGTATCGCTGGCAGCCGGATCTCGACGAATTGCTCTGGAAGCCCTCGGCAAGATGGGACGAGGCATGAGCCCGCGGGCCGCGCTGCGCTCACGCTGGCTCAGCGTACTGCTGAGCGCCCGCTACCAGTCCCTGCGGCGCAACGTCGCCGAGCTGAGGCGCGCGGCCAGCCATTCTGCGCATGTCGTGTCCGTATTTCTCGAACTCGACGATCCCTACTCCTACCTGCTGGGTGAATATCTCGACGAACTCGCACAGTACTACGCGATCGACCTCCGCCTGTACCTCGCCGAAGCGCTGCGCGGCGAGTTCCGGCCGGCCCCGGAGCTCTACTATGAATACGCTCTTGGTGACTGCCGGCAGGTCGCGCGTGAACTCGGCATTCCCTTTCTCGACAAGGGCGACACCCCGCCGGTCGAACATCGACGTGCATTGCTGGAGCTGCTCGCGGCCCGGCACGATAGCGCGGGGTTCCCGAAGGAGCTTCTCGAGGGTCTCGCGGCGTACTGGCGTGGCGATAGCGAGCGCGTCGGGCGTCGCTGCCGCGCGGGAGGCGGCGCAACGGGAGCGAACACACGCCTCGATCGCAACCAGGCCCTGCTGCAGCGTCTCGGTCATTACAATACGGCAATGATCTGCTACGGCGGTGAGTGGTACTGGGGCGTCGATCGATTGCACTACCTCGTCGATCGTCTCGATGCGCTGGGATTGCGGCGCGAGCCGGGTCTCGCGCCGCGCATCGCTTCGATCCGGCAGGTCATGCGGCCGGTCCTGCCCCTCGGCGTGCCTGAAACGTCGCGCAGGCTGCCGCCGGTCGAGCTGTTCTACTCGCTGCGGAGCCCCTATTCGTGGCTCGCTTTCGACCGGATCGTAGCGATTGCGGACGCGTTCGGCGTCAAACTCGAGTTCAGGCCGGTCCTGCCGATGGTGATGCGCGGCCTGCCGGTTCCGGCCCGCAAGCTCGGTTATATGGTCCTCGATGCGAGCCGCGAAGCGCGGCGGCATGGCGTGCCCTTCGGCCGCTTTGTCGATCCGGCCGGCCGCGGCGTCGAACGGCTCATGGCCGTCTGGCACTATGCAGTCGCCGAACAGCGCGAACGGGATTTTCTCCGCAGCGCGGGCGATGCGACCTGGCATCGGGGTGTCGACGTGGCAACCGACGCGGGGCTGCGGTTCGTTGCGACGAATGCAGGTCTCGACTGGCCCGGCGTGCTTGCCGCAGAGGGTGATGACAGCTGGCGCATTATCGCCGCGGCGAATCGCGAAGCGATGACGCAAGCCGGCGCGTGGGGTGTACCCACGATCCGCATCGGCGACTGGCTGTGCTGGGGCCAGGACCGCGACTGGCTCGTGGCGAGGCGCCTCGAGGAATTGTGCGACAACGGGGACGGGATACTCGTATGACGACGGTAGTATTTTCACACGGGCAGGAGAGCGGCCCCTGGGGCACGAAGATCCTTGCCATGGCCGGGCTCGTGCGATCGATGGGATGCCGTGCCGAGAGCATCGACTACCAGGGAATCGCCGATCCCGGAGAGCGTGTCGAAAAGCTTCTCGCGGCGGCTCGCAATATTGACGACCGGCTGTTGCTCATAGGCTCCAGCATGGGCGGCCATGTGTCGACGGCCGCCGCCGCCAGCCTCCAGGCCACCGGATTATTCCTGCTGGCACCGGCGTTCTACATGCCGGGTTTCGAGTCGCTGACCCCCGAAGCGCCTGGCATTGCGACCCGTATCGTGCATGGCTGGCGCGACGACATCGTGCCCGTGGAAAACAGCATCCGCTTTGCCCGGGACTGCCGGGCGACACTTCACATCGTCGACGGCGATCATCGCCTGACGGATAACATCGACGAGATCAACGACTACCTGCGGCTGTTCATCGCACGCTGCGGCTGAACGAAAACAAAACATAAGGAGACGAGAATGAAGACGAGCCTGGTGCTGGCCGCGGTTCTGCTTGCCGCTTGCGGCGGCGAGCGCGATGTCGACACGATCGGCGATGACACGATCGGAACCGACATCGCAGAGGACTATGCCGGCAATCTGAAGGAGGCGGCGGCCGTGGAAGATTTGGCGCTTGAGGCAAAAGACCGCGTCGATGCCGCGCTCGACGAGTCCGACGGCGCGGCCCGTGACTAGCAGAAGGCAATGATCCGGGCCCTCATCGCCCGTCCCCTTTACTGGCTGGCCGGAAAGCTCTTTGCCGTCTGGGCGCGGCCCATGATCCAGCCGGATGCACCGCCGGATCTCGTCACCGATCCCGCGGCGGCCGTCTGCTACGTGCTGGAGAGCGGCGGACTGGCCGACCTGCTCGCACTGGAGCAGGCCTCTGGACGGACAGGCATGCCCTCGCCTACCGCGCCGCTTCAATATGGCGGGCTGCGTGAGGCCCGCAGTGTCGTCGTTCTGCGCAAGACCCGCGGCGTGTTCGTACGTCGGCCGTCGCCGGAAGGCTCGAAGCGGCTGCGGCGTCTCGTCCAGGCGGCCCGCAACGGGGGCGATCGGGACCTCCTGTTGATCCCGGTCGCAATCTACTGGGGCCGATCACCGCACAAGGACCGTTCGCTCTTCAAGCTGCTGTTCTCGGAGAACTGGGAGATCGTCGGCCGTACACGCAAGTTCCTGACGACCCTCGTGCATGGCCGCAGCACGCTGCTCTGCTACAGCGACGCATTGCCCGTGCGATCGATCGTTGACAGCGACGTGGATCCGGCGCTGGCTTTCCGGAAGGTCTCCCGAGTCCTGCGGGTGCACTTTCGTCAGCGCCGCGCGGCGGCCGTGGGGCCGGACCTGTCGCATCGCCGCACGCTCGTCGAGCAGGTGCTGATGGAGCCGGGCGTGCAGGCCGCAATTGCGGCAGAGGCCGGCAATGACACCACAGCGCTCGCTTCGGCCCGCCGCGTGGCGCGCGAGTACGCACTGGAGATCGCCGCGGATATCTCTTACCCCACGATCCGGGTGATCGAGCGATTCCTGAGGTGGCTCTGGCACCGGATCTACAATGGCATCGAACTCAGCCACATGCAGCGCGTGCACGATGTCGCGAAGAGCAAGGAGGTCATCTACGTACCCTGTCACCGGAGCCACTTTGATTACCTGCTGCTGGGATACGTGGTCTACGAGCAGGGGCTGCACATTCCGCACGTCGCGGCGGGGATCAACCTGAACATGCCCGTCGTCGGCGCCATCCTGCGCCGTGGCGGTGCATTTTTCCTCCGGCGAAGCTTCAAGGGCAATCGACTTTACGCAGCGGTGTTTGACGCCTATCTGCACAAGATCCTGACTCGGGGCTATTCCATCGAGTACTTCGTCGAGGGCGGCCGTAGCCGCACCGGGCGCCTGTTGTCGCCGAAAGGCGGCATGCTTGCAATGACGGTCGGTTCCTACCTCAAAGACCCGCGCCGGCCTATCGTATTCGTACCCGTCTACTTCGGTTACGAAAAGCTCATCGAAGGTGATTCGTTCATCAGCGAACTCGGGGGCGCCGAAAAAAAGCGGGAATCGGTAGCGGGCCTGGTTCGCTCGGTGCGGGGCCTCAAAGAGAACTTCGGCAAGGTCTATGTCAACGTGGGAGAGCCGATCGAGCTTGCACCCCTCGTCGACCGCATCGAGCCGGGCTGGCGTGACGCGTCCTGGAACGGCGAGCGCCCGGCCTGGTTCGGAGAGGTCGTCGACCAGCTCGGCATCGGAATCATGCAGCGGATCAATGCGGCGGCAGCGGTAACACCGATCAGCCTGCTCGCGTGCGTACTCCTGGCCGCACCGAAACAGCGGATCGGCCTCGACGAATTGCGCCGCCAGCTGCAACTCAGCAAGGACCTGCTGCGCCGATTTCGCTACTCGGAATCAGTGACGATACCGGAGCTGACACCGGACGAAATCGTCGCACACGGGGTAAAGCTCAAGGTCATCAGCCCCACAGCGCACCCGATGGGCGAGATCATCAGCATGACCGAGAAGACCGCGGTGCTGATGACTTACTTCCGCAACAACATACTGCACCTGTTCGCGGTGCCCGCGGCGGTTGCCTGCTGCTTCATCCAGGGACAACAGCTCGAGCACCCGGAGCTGCAGCGGCTGGTCCGGCTGATCTACCCCTTCATGCAAAAGGAGCTCTGGCTCAAGTGGGACGACCTCGCCATCGACGGGGTGACCTCGGCGGCAATCGATGCGCTCGTCGATCTGGGCCTCCTGACGCGAGGCGACGACCCGGCGATCCTGGTGCGCCCTCCCGCGGGGTCGGCGAAGGCATACCAGCTGCTGATGCTGGGACAGTCCATGGTGCCGATGCTGCAGCGCTTCTACCTCGTGATCGCAATCCTGGTCCGGAACGGCTCCGGAAACCTGTCCCGTGCTCGCCTCGAGATCCTGTGCAAGCAGAGCGCAGAGCGGCTGTCGATGATCTACGGACTTCATTCGCCGGATTTTTTCAACCAGGGTCTGTTCCACGATTTTATCCGCAAGCTCCTCGACCTCGAGGTTCTGAAGCGCAATGCGGACGGTAAGCTGACGTTCGACGAGAGCATCGAAAGTATCGGCGCCGATGCGCGCCTCGTTCTCGGCGAGGAGATCCGGCACTCGATCCTGTCGCTCACCGTCGTCGAAGGCCGGGGGTTGGTGTGAAAGTGGTTGCCTTCTATCGTTTCCACGACCTCGCCGATCCCGAGGCGCTGTGCACAATGCTTCTTCAGCGCTGCCACGCGGCAGGTCTCCTCGGCACTGTGCTGGTCGCACCCGAAGGCCTGAACGGTACACTGGCGGGACTTGAGGAGGACCTGCTCGACGTACTCCGGTGGATAGGTGAGCAGATCGGATCTGGCAAGCCGATCGACGCCCGGTGGACGACGTCGGACGCGGCTCCGTTCCGGAAACTGCGCGTGCGCCTGAAGAAGGAGATCGTGACACTCGGGCGGCCCGATATCCGGCCGCAGCGGCGCACGGGCAGGCACGTCTCGCCCGCCGAATGGAATGCGCTGCTCGACGACCCCGACGTCGTGCTCATCGATACGCGCAACCATTACGAGCTGGAGGTCGGGACGTTTCCCGGCGCCCTCGACCCGCGGACCGACAGTTTCCGGGAATTTCCTGCGTTTGCCGAATCGCTGGCGTCCCTGTCAAAGGACCGGCCGGTCGCGATGTTCTGTACCGGCGGCATTCGCTGTGAAAAAGCCTCGGCGCTGATGCTGGACCTCGGCTTCGAGAATGTCTCCCAGCTCGAGGGCGGCATTCTCTATTACCTGCAGCAGGTCGCTCCGGCGGAGAACCGCTGGAGCGGGGAATGCTTCATTTTTGACACGCGCGTGGCGCTCGACCGCGATCTGGCGGAGGGCGGCTATGTGCAGTGCCACGCCTGCCGGCGGCCGTTGTCGACCGTCGATCTGGCCTCGCCCGGTTACCGTGAGGGGGTTTCCTGCCCCCTGTGCATCGGCGAACTCGACCCTGGCCGCGCGGCGCGCCTCGAGGAGCGTGCGAAACAGGTGGCTCTCGCGAGAGAGCGCGGCGAGGCGCACATCGGTCCGAAGAAACAGGACCGCTGATTACGATTCCCGAGGGAGCGCTCAGAACCAGAAGCGCATGCCTGCGAGCGCCGTGGTGTCCTCGTCATCGCCCGCAGTGTCGCGAAAACTTTTCTCCCAGGCGACGCCGAGATAGGGTGCGAATTTTCGCGTCAGGTCGTATCGGAGCCTCACACCGAGTGACAGCTTGCTCAGCCCGGCGTCGATGTCCTGTGCAGGGACGTCCTGGAATGCCACGCCGATCTCGGCACGCGGCTGGACCACGAGGCGTTCGGCGAGGAAAAAGTCCTTTTCGAATTCGGCCCGGCCGCTCACGTCGCCGTTCTCGGACAGAAACAGCGCGAGGTCGCTTTCGACGCGATAGGGCAACAGGCCCTGTGTGCCGGCCACGGCTGAGGTGATCCCGCCGGCTGTCGTGTCGGCGTACCGAATACCGAATTGCAGGTCGAAAAAAGCCGTCCAGGCCCGCGCGTACAGAAGTTCGAGTTCCGCGTCGTCCGTTGCGCCGTCGACGTACTGGCCCTCGGTTTTCCAGGCGAACTTGTGGTAATCGCCGCCCCAGCGGCCCCCGAAGTCCCAGAACAGGCTGTCCGTCGACTCGCGGTACTCGAGCCGCTCGCCCAGCGTATAGGCGTACGTGTGTTCGTGCCGGTGATCGTGCTGCGCCAGTGCGAACCCGCCCGGCAGCAGGAGCAGGCACAGGCTTGCGCGACGGATCATGCGGGCGGTTCGCCCACGCGGACGACGCGCATCATTCCCGCCTGCATGTGGTACAGGAGATGGCAATGAAATGCCCAGGGCCCTGGTTCGTCGGCCGTAAGGTCGACGGCAAGCCGTTCCGCGGGTTTGACGACGACCGTGTGCTTGCGTGGGTTGTGCAAGCCGTTGCCGTTCACGAGTTCCACGAACATGCCGTGCAGGTGGATCGGGTGCGCCATCATCGTGTCGTTGACGAACAAGAGCCGAACGCGTTCGCCGTACTCGAACTCGATGGGCTCTGTCACCTCGGAAAACTTGAGCCCGTCGAAGGACCACATGTAGCGGTGCATGTTGCCGGTCAGGTGCAACTCCAGCGTGCGGGCCGGTGCACGGCTGTCGTCGTTGGGGCCGAGGCTCCTCAGGTCGGAGTAGGCGAGCGCCTTGTGCGGCAGGTTCTCGAGGCCGGCGCCCGGTTCGTGCAGCCGGCTCGTGGG
>JBGTLY010000056.1:0-29915 GCA_041743865.1 Woeseiaceae bacterium | reverse complement strand
GATGCGGAGGCGACAGGCGAGATCGGGACCGCAAGCGCAAGCGGTATCGTGGGCTGGGCGGGGGGGTTTCACACCGATCTCGCCGTCGAACTCGAACGATTTGCCGTCGCAAACCTGCGGGAGGAATGGCCCGAGGCCCATCCGGTCAGCGGGGCATTTGTCCTGCGATTCCGCTCACCGACGCTAGACATCGAGGAGGCTGAACTCGCCGTGGCCGGTACGGATGCGCGTATGTCGGGCCGGCTGAGCGTCAACACGGACGACGAGCGTATCGAGGCCGACGTCGATTGGCAGGATCTCGAGTGGCCGATTGGCGAGAGCGAATCCAGCCTCAAGAGCGAAGAAGGCCAGGTGAGGCTCGCAGGCAGTTTCGATGACTGGACCGCGGAGGGTTCGATTGCGCTGGCCAGCCCGGGATTGCCGGAAGGCCGGTTCAGCGCAGCCGCGCGGGGCGATCGCGATCACGCGGAGGGCCGAATCACCGAGGGCAATATCCTCGGCGGCGTCGTGCGCGGCACGGCATCGGCAAGCTGGCAGGCTGCCCAGGCTTTTGCCGTCGATCTTGCACTGTCAGGCATACAGACCGGTGGTTTGTGGCCCGACTGGCCCGGCGATGTGTCCGGACAGATCGCCGCCTCGGGGCAACTGAAGCCGCTGCGCTTCGAGGCGCGTCTCGACGACATCGATGGCCGCCTGCGCGGTTGGCCCTTGCGGGCGGATGGCCGCGTTGCCCTGCAAGACAACGGCCTTTCGGCCGATGAGCTCGTCATAAGGCATGGCAGCTCTGAACTGCGTCTCGATGGCGGCATGGAAAAGCCCGCAGGTGTTCAGTTTGCGGCACGTATTGCCGATCTGGGCACTTACCTCAATGGCGTTGCCGGCGGAATCGAGGCAAGCGGCGAGCTCGTCAACCGAAACGGCGAACCGGCCGTCGACATGGAACTTCAGAGCACGGAACTCCGTTTCGGCAAAACGACCGTGGTCAATGCAATAGTCCGGCTCGAGGCAACCCGCGAGTACCAGGTGCTCGAGTTTCAGGGACTTTTGGGCGATCAGCGAATGGTCGTGGCCGCAGAAGGCGTTCCTGATGATCCCGCCGCGCCCCGCGCCTGGGAAGGGACGCTGACGGCGTTGTCGCTGGTCCAGCAGGATGCGGAAGTCCCGCGCGAGATACGGCTCGTCCAGTCGGCGTCACTCCGGATTGCCCCGGACGCAGTGAGCCTGCAACGAGCCTGCCTGCAGGGGTCGATCGAGGCGCGACTGTGCGTGCAGTTGGACTGGGTCGCGAACTCCCGGCTGGCGGTCGTAGCCGAGCTGGATTCCATCGCCATAGACCGTGTCAACCAGTTCGTGAATACCGGCTTTGAGTTTGACCAGCAGGTCACGGGCACGATGCGCTGGGAAAAACGTGTGGACGAATTACCGACGGCATCCGCGGAGCTCGAAATTTCCCCGGGCACCATCCGTAACCAGAACCAGGCCGACGCCGTTGTCCGTACCGGTGCCGGCATCGTCTTGTTCGATATCCAGGATGGCGCATTACTCGTAGGGAGCCTCGTGCTCCCCCTGCCGGGCACGGGTACGGTGGAAGGCGAGTTCTCGATCGCAGACATCGCTGAGCTCGATAACAGCGCGATCGCTGGCCGTATCCATGCCGTCGTCAACGATATCGCTGCAGTCCGGGTCCTCGTCCCGACGCTGTCACAGGCAGATGGCCGGCTGGCAGCCAACATCGACATCAGCGGCACCGTCGCCGCGCCGCTTCTGACTGGCGAAGTGCGGCTCCGGGAGGGCAGTGTCGCGTACCGGCCGCTCGGGCTCCTGCTGAAAGACATCGACCTCGAGGCGACGTTCGACGAAGGCAGGGCCTTCACGCTTGCCGGGCAGTTCACGGCTGGCGACGGCCAGGGGCGCCTGACGAGCAGCGGCGCGTACGGCGACGGCTTTCGCAACGAATTGCAAATTGCCCTCGAGGGGGAGAACCTGCGCCTCATCGACCTTCCCGACCTGCAGGCAACAGCGAACACGAATCTGAACATCGGATTTGACGACGGCGTAATCACCCTTGATGGCAGCGTCCTGGTTCCGCATGCGCGGATCTCGCCGAGGAGCCTTCCCGCGACCCGATACAGCGAAAGCGAGGACGTCGTCATCGTCGCCGGTGAGTTGCCGGCGGAACGCGAGGAAGAGCCCCGCAGTCCGTTGAAACTGAACGGTCAACTCACGGTCGGGCTCGGCGACGACGTCGTCGTGGACATCGATCTCGCCGAGGCAAAGGTGACGGGATCCACGACATTCTCGTGGAACGAGAATCTCCTCCCCATGGCCGACGGTCGCTATGAGATTAAAGGTGATGTGCGGGCGTATGGGCAGGTACTCGACATTACGGAGGGCACTATTCGCTTCCCGAACGTACCAGCTGACAACCCTTATCTCCGTATTCGCGCGGAACGGGAAATCTTCGGCAATTCCCAGGTGAAGACTGCTGGCATACTGATCGATGGCAGGCTCAAGCAACCGACAGTGGAGCCTTATACCGATCCGCGAACCAGCCGTGAGCGCGCGCTGACCCTGCTCGTGACGGGCAGCGACTTCGACCTGGAGCAGGGTGTCGGAGCTATCGGTTTCGGAACCTATATTGCGCCGCGCCTGTTCGTCAGTTACGGAATCGGGCTGTTTGACCAGGAAAACGTGATCAGCGCCCGCTACGACCTCGGCAAGGGTATCGGCCTGAAAGCCACTTCGGGGCAGTCGGAGTCCGGCGTCGACCTCATCTACCATGTCGAACGATGATGGAGATGCACCGCGTTGCGGGACGGGCGGACGGCTCATGAGCGAACGTGTTCGCGCAACAGCACGCCGCGCGCACCGTGCTGCCGCACGAATCCAGGGACGTGTCAGGGAAACGCCGCTCCTGCACTCTATGTACTTCAGCGAGCGTACCGGGGCGAACGTGCATTTCAAACTTGAGAACCTGCAGTACACGGGCTCGTTCAAGGTGCGCGGCGCGTTCAATCGATTATTGACGCTAGATGCGGAAACGCTCAGCGCGGGTGCAGTAGCAGCGTCCAGCGGGAATCATGGTGCGGCCGTCGCGTGGGCGTTACGCGAACTTGGTGCCCCGGGCATCGTGTTCGTACCGGTGGGCGCTTCACCCGTCAAGGCGGACGCGATCCGCGCGGCGGGCGGCGACATTCGATTCTTTGGCGAGGACGGACTGGATACTGAACTTCACGCGCGTGCGTTCGCAGCCGAAAATGGCATGATCTACGTCTCGCCATACAACGACGTCGAGGTCATCGCCGGGCAAGGAAGCTGCGGCGTGGAAATCGCGCGGCAGTTGCCGGACATCGATGCATTGTTCGTAGCCGTAGGCGGTGGCGGCCTCGCAGCGGGCGTTGGAGCGGTACTCAAGTGTGCCGGCCGCGACGTCCGGGTGATCGGCTGCCAGCCTGCCAATTCGCCGGTGATGGCGGCTTCCATCGAAGCCGGCCGTATTGTCGATTTAGCAAGTCAACCGACGCTATCTGACGGCACAGCCGGCGGCATCGAGCCCGAGGCAATGACGTTTGCCCTCTGTCGCGACATAGTCGACGAATTCGTGCGGGTCGATGAAGATGGCATTGCCGACGCGATGCGGGCCTATATGGACGCGGAACACCAGCTCATCGAAGGCGCGGCGGGCGTTGCGCTCGCGGGCCTGCTCGCTCGTGCCGACGACCTCACTGGCCAAAACGTACTGGTGCTGGTGTGCGGCGCAAACATCAGCCGCGAGACACTCGCGCGCATTCTTTAAGCGTCATACGCCAAGCGCTATTCTCCGGGCGAAATGCGCAGCCATGGCGGCCACAGGCATCCGGTCTGCAATGAAACAAGGCGGATGGCCGGGACGCATTCGCGCTGCGCTGTAAGCGCCGGTCAGGCGTGGTACGGTAGGCACCGATGAAGAACGGGAGGTTGCAATGGCCAGGGTATCGGACTTCGACCCCGGGGTACTCGCACTGTTTGACGGGTACGTTCATGGCAGGCTCACGCGCCGGGATTTTCTGGATCGCGCTGCCAAGCTGGTCGCCTCCGGTACCACGGCCGCGGCCGTACTTGCCAGCCTGAGTCCCGACTACGCGCTGGCACGCCAGGTCGATCCTGACGATCCCGCCATCACCGTCGGCTACAAGCAATACGCGTCACCGGCGGGCGCCGGCGTCATGCAAGCTTACCTGGCGCGCCCCGCGGATACCGGGCACAAGCTGCCCGGGGTCGTCGTGATCCACGAAAACCGGGGCCTGAACCCGTACATCGAGGATGTCGCACGCCGGTTAGCAATCGCAGGCTACCTGGGGCACGGGCAAGGTCGGTGCGGTCGGCTTCTGCTTCGGCGGCGGCATGGCCCTCAGGCTCGCCGTCGAAATTCCGGAGCTTGCGGCGGCTGTTGCATTCTATGGGCGGCATCCGACGGCCCAGGATGTCGCGCGTATCGAAGCGCCGTTGATGCTGCATCACGGGGAACTCGACGAACGCATCAACGCTGGTTGGCCCGACTTTGAAAAGGCCCTCCAGGCGAATGCTGTCGACTATGTCGAATACACCTATGCCGGTGCAAACCACGGCTTCCACAATGACACGACACCGAGATTTGATGCCAAGGCGGCGAAACTCGCCTGGGACAGGACGGTCGAATTCTTCGACGAACATCTGATATAGAGGGCGTGACCAAACGTGGCAGCGGGTCAACAACCTGAGTTTCGAAACGCACTCTCGTTAGTCACCAGGGCCATCGTGCTTGCCGCGGTGCTTTGTGGCCCGTTGCCCACTGTGGCCGGGGAGGATCTCGACGCCGGCGCCCGCACGGTGATCGGCCCGCAGAACCCGGATCTCGCGGGCGGCGCCGAAGCACTCCTTGCGGGCGATACTGAAAGAGGGATCCGACTGACCCGGCTGGGCCTCGATGCGGCCGCGAGTACCCGGGAGCGGCTCGCGGGCCTGTCGAACCTGTGCGCCGCCCACCTGAGACGTTCGGATTGGGATACCGCCATGGCGTATTGCAACGAGGCGCTCGAGTTGCAACCCCGGTTCTGGCGGGCGCTCGTAAACCGCGCGTTGATCCACACCAGGCTTGCGTCCTACGATGCGGCCGATGCCGACCTGGAAGTGGCAGAGGAAATAGCACCGGGCAGCCACAACGTGAAAGCTGCTCGGGCGCTTTGGCGTGACGCCACCGATCCGGTCGTGCCCGTTGTCATCATCGACGACCGGCGGGAGGCCAGTCGCGCCGACGATGAATAAGGCCGCGATGGCTTTCTGGAGCCTGCTCGCGGCTGGTGCCGTATTCGCGGAGAATCCCCCACGGGCCGATGCAACGACCGGCGAGCGTACGCCGTTGCAAACTGTGGTGCCTATTTACCCTGAAAGAGCACGCCGCGATCGCCTGGAGGGAGAAGTCCAGGTCTGCTTCGACGTCGATCGCGAAGGCCGGCCTTACCGGATCGCAGTGCGCCGCAGCACACATCGTGTCTTTGAACGTCCGGCGATCGATGCGGTACGTGCGTCGAGCTATGCGCCCGTTCCCGCCCGTGAACCTGTGCCGGCAATGAAGACATGTCGCAGCTTTTCATTCACGCTCGAAGCGGCTCAGGATGAATCCGCGAGCGCGAGCACACGCTCTGCGGCCTCGCGCAGCGTCGTCCCGATACTCACGATGCCCTCATCGTGGCCGGCCATGACCGCCATCCCGGTGGAGGGAAAGTCGGATTCACACCAGAGTCGTTCAAATTCCCGGGCCATGTCCGGCGTGCCGTAAGTTGCATCCGGGGCCGTGGTCGGCAAGCGGCCAAGCTCGCGCTCCCACACAAGGCGGCTGTGCACATGAACGACAGCGTTGATTCGCTCGCTGAGGCGATAGAGCATCGCGTGCGTCAAAGCCTCCGACGATGCCTGCAGCGGCCCGACACAAACGATACGGTTGGCCGCAATGTCCGCCACCGTTACGCGGCAGTAGTGGTCGGCTCCCGTCGTCCGGAGATGGCCCGTTTGGGTGCCGCTGATGATGAACTCCCCCGGCCGCGCAGCGCGAATACTGATATTGCCGAAGCCGACGCCGAGGTCGGGATAGTGGCCGACCAGCCCGGCGGCATAGAGCGGACGACGCCAGGTCTCGAGCTGGCGTACGGCGGCAGGGTCCGGCGCCGGTCCCGGTTGCCAGTCGCTCCGGTACTTGACGTAGCCTTCGTCGATACCACCGTGCGTCATGACTTAGGGCCCTGCATGATCGGGAAAAAGCGATCGGAGGCCGGCTTCGCTCGCCGGACATACGCCACGCTCTGTAATCAACCCGCTCACAAGGCGTGCTGGCGTCACGTCGAAAGCCGGGTTGGCGACGGGTGTAGTGGCGGTGGTCGTACGGACGCTGATCGTTTCCTCGCCCGATCGTCCGGTGACGAAAATGACCTCGCGCGGATCCCGTTCCTCGATAGGAATGACGCCGATTCCGCTGCCGAGTGTCCAGTCGATCGTCGTCGACGGCAGTGCCACATAGAAGGGAATATCGTTGTCCCGCGCAGCGAGTGCCTTGAGATAAGTACCGATCTTGTTGGCGACGTCACCGCAGCGTGTGGTCCGATCGGTCCCCGTAATGACGATATCCACCATCCCGTTCTGCATCAGGTGCCCGCCGGCATTGTCCACGATGAGTGTGTGCGGGACGCCGCGCCGGTCCAATTCCCAGGCGGTAAGCTGTGAGCCCTGGTTGCGCGGCCGGGTCTCGTCCACCCAAACGTGCACGTCGATACCGTTCGCGTGCGCGAGATAGATTGGTGCCGTTGCAGTACCCCAGTTTATCGTCGCAAGCGCGCCTGCATTGCAGTGCGTCAGTATGTTGACGGGTCCGTCCTTGCAGACGGCGATGCGTTCCAGCAGGGGCAGGCCGCTCCGTCCTATTCCGAGGCAAATCTGGATGTCTTCCTCGACGATGGCCTCGGCGTCCTGACGCAGGGCATCTGCCAGCGGCGTCGTCCGGCCCGTTTCGCCCGCAACCCTTAGGATGCGATCCACGGCCCAGCGCAGGTTGACGGCCGTCGGCCGCGCTGCGAGCAGCGATTCGGCCGCATCTGGTATCTCCGTTCTGCCGCCATGCAGCGCGGCCAGGTAAAGGCTCCACGCCGCGGTCGCCCCGATGAGCGGCGCGCCCCGTACGGCCATGTCGGCGATAGCGTCGCGTCCGTCGCGCCACGAGCACAGGTCCAGTACTTTGTATTCATGCGGCAAGCGTCGCTGGTCGATGACCTGCACGATGGCCGGGTTGCCGGGCGCTAGCCATATCGTGCGGAACTCGTCGTGACTGGATCCCATGTCTGGCTCGTCCCTGCATCGCCGTCATCGGGCGATAGCTGTTTCTCTGGCCGCGCACAGCCGTGCAGCGCGAAGTGTGTTCGACATCAGCATTACAATTGTCATCGGACCGACGCCGCCGGGAACCGGCGTCACTGCCGCTGCGTTTTGCGCGACATCGTCATAATCAACGTCGCCGACGAGCCGCGATCGCGACTTGGCGCCGTCCGGAGCGTCGACGCGATTGATACCGACGTCGATCACCACTGCGCCCCTTTTGATCCAGTCGCCCTTGACCAGCCGGGGCCGACCTGCAGCCGCCACCAGGATCTCGGCGCGGCGGCACACGGCCGGCAGGTCCCCCGTTCGGCTGTGCGACACTGTCACTGTCGCATTGGCGGCGAGTAACAGGCTCGCCATGGGCTTGCCAACAATGTTTGAACGACCGATGACGACGGCGTTCTTGCCTGAGAGATCGGCGCCCAGCTGATCCGCAATCAACAGCATGCAACCCGCCGGAGTGCACGGGACGAATACATCCGCTGTGTCGCCTGCACTCAGTTTACCGATATTGAGGTAATGAAACCCGTCCACATCCTTGGACGGGAGGATGGCCTGGGTAATACGCTGTTCGTCGATGTGCGACGGCAGCGGCAACTGCACAAGAATGCCATGAATTGCCGGATCTTCATTCAGCTCGCGAACCTGCTGCAACACCTGCGCCTCGCTCGCATCGGCCGGCAGGGAATGCTTAACGGAATGAAATCCACAAGCCTCTGCCGTGAGTTTCTTGTTGCGAACGTAGACCTGGCTGGCGGGGTCCTCCCCGACGATGAGGACCGCGAGCCCGGGCTTTACGCCATGCTTCTCGATGAACCGAATGGTCTCGGCGGCGATCTCTTCGGCCAATGCGGCGGCCCTGGCCTTGCCGTCAATGCGGATGGCAGTGCGCATCGGGTACGTTCCTCATGGTGTGGGGAAAGGAGCGACGCATGGTACCGTCGGCCCGTCGGGTGGTAAACCGCGCCGGCGGTCGGCATCACCGATCCCTATCGTCGCCATCCGGTCCGAAAAAGACCACCCAGGCGCCGAAACCCTCGCTGAAATCCCGAAAGCGGTGCGGCACTCCGGCAGGTACGAAGATCACGTCACCTGCGGCGCACGGCTGCGTCTCGCCATCCAGGTCGAAGTGCGCGCGCCCGGAGTGAAGAATGTAGATTTCATCCTGCGCATGCGGCGTTTGCTTGTCGCTGCCGACCGGGGCGTAATAGCCGATCTCCAGCGTTCGTCGATTGAGGACCACGCCGTAAATGCCGTCCGACGCGGTGCGCGCTGCGGCCAGTGCTTCATCAGCAGTAAATCTCGATGCCATGGAAATTTCCGTCCAATTGCCCGCCGACTGCACTATACGAGCTAGAATAAGCGCGATTCAAACCTGGACGGACGACCCGATTGAGATCGTTCTTGCGCAATCTGCGGGGCGCAGCCGTGTTCGCGGCGTTGACCCTCAATACCGTTGTCTGGTTTACGCCGCTGTTCCTGCTCGCGATCCTGAAGCTCGTCATACCGATACGCGCCATGCGGCGGGAGCTTACGAAGTTACTGATGTGGTTCGGTGAAAACTGGGTTTCGGTAAATCGCATCATCCTGGCTGGTAGCGGCGCATCCGGCTGGCAGGCGGTGGGCGTCGATGCGCTGAAACGCGATGGCTGGTACCTGGTGCTCTCCAATCACCAGACCTGGGTGGATATCATCGTATTGCAGTCGGTGTTCAACCGGCGCATTCCGTTCTTGAAATTCTTCATCAAACAGGAGCTGGTCTGGTTCCCGGTGCTCGGTTTGGCGTGGTGGGCACTGGACATGCCGTTCATGAAGCGTCATTCACCGTCGTATCTCGCGAAACACCCGGAACAGAAGGGCCGCGACCTGAAAGCGACACGCAAGGCTTGCGCAAAATTCCGCAATACACCGACAACGGTGATCAGTTTCGTGGAGGGGACCCGCTTCAGCGAGACAAAGCGTATCGCGCGGCAGTCGCCCTACCGGCACCTTCTGAAACCTCGGGCAGGGGGGATTGCGATTGCGCTCGGCTCGATGGGCGAACTTTTCGATCACGTGCTCGATGTTACGATTATGTATCCCGACGGTGTACCGACATTCTGGGGCATGGTGTGCGGAGATCACGTACGTGCGGACGTGGACGTGCAGGTGCGGGACATCGACCCGTTCCTGCTCGGCGGCGATTACGAACAGGATCGCGAGTTCCGGCGCCGGATTCACCACTGGTTAGGCGACATCTGGCGGGACAAGGACGGTCGGCTGGATGATCGCTTTTCTGCCGCCAGGACCCGCTCGCCATCCGGTCCCGCGCTGACGTAGACTGGACGGCCAGAATGCTCGGGAGCCCGCAATGCCCTACAGTCGCCAATTCGACACCGTTGCTTTCGACGTCCGGGACAATGCGACGATGTTGTTCTTTGCCAATACCTCGGACACCGGCGATATCGTCGACTACGTATTGCTCATGCGCACGATTGAAGACGATTTCGACGAATCCCTTTACATCGAAGCCAATGAGCAGCGGGTCGGCGGCCACGAACTTCTGCGGGAAGCACGGCTCCTGGGCAATTGCCTCACCCTGGTACTCAATCAGCCGGCTGCGGCGCTCGGCGATGCGAGCGAATTTGTCCTCACCTTCGAGGCCACGGAGACCAACCTGTCGAACCTCGAGGCCGGCGTCTTCCGGGTACTGGGTGACGTACTCGTGGGCGGTCATGCCTGAGAAAGAAGCGGCGGGGTACTGGCTGTACCTGCTGCGGTGCGCAGATGGCAGCCTGTACACGGGCATCGCCCGCGACGTCGAGGCGCGATTGCGGGTCCACGATGACGGGACCCGCGGCGCAAAATACCTGCGGGGGCGTGCCCCATGGGCCGTTGTCTACCGGCGCGAGGTAGGCGACCGCGGGCGAGCCCAGCGCATCGAGCATCGCGTCAAAAAGCTGCCACGCTCGCACAAGCTTGCACTGATTGCCGGCCTCATCGAACTGGAGACTCTCGACACCTGACTGGCCGTTCAGGTCTCCGGCTTCATTTCGGGGACGAGCGGCATCGGTTCACCGAACGCCGGCAGGTACAGCTCCGTATCGCCGTCCCACCGTCGGCGCAGGTCCTTCAAGATGCGGACCGTCACCGAGAAGTCGTCGAGAACCCGGGGTGCCAGGCGGACCGTCCCGAACGACTGTGTGTAGTCCTCGAAATGCACAGGGACCACTGTCTTCGCTCCGGTTGCGGTCACGCTTGCCTGCCAGTATTTCTCCATGTAGTCGCGGCCAAGACTCTCCAGCAGGCCGACACCCAGAAACACCGTATCCACGCGCAGCGTGGCGAGCGATCGCGGAAAAACGCCCGCACTGGCCTGTACAAGCGCAGCACCCGCCGGATGTGATATGTGCACCGCAAAACTACCGCCTTCCCGGAACGCAGTGACCGGCGCAGGCAAGCGGAGCGGCGCGTTGATCTCCCCAGGCAATGGTACGCTGCCGCTCCAGCCAATGGGTGCATGCGGCGCGGGAATCAGCTGAACGCTGAATTGGCCAAAGACGTAAGTGGCGTCTCGCTCCGCGACAATGATCTGTGCCTCCGGAACGCCGGCTCCCCGCGCGATCGCTGCAGTCGAACCGGATCCCAGGACCGCAGCGCCTGTCCGGTTCGCAATTGCGCCAACATCCATGGCATGGTCGAAATGCGAGTGCGCAGCGACGATGGCCGCGACACGCTCAACCTGGTGCTCGTTGAGAAACCGGTTGATACGCGCCACGTCATTGCCGACCGGCCGTCGTAAGACGATCGGGACGATCGAAGGCCTCGAAATGAAACCGTCAATCAACAACTGCGTCTCGCCGTCATCGAACAGGAGTGTCGTGACGCCGTACCACGTCACGGTGACACCGTCTGCGGCAGGGGTCGCGGACGGCGCGGGCGGCAACGCTATGTCCTCGAGCCGGACGCGGTCACGCCACAGCAGCGTTCCGAGCAGTGCAACAAGGGCTGAGAAGGCAAGCAGCCCGGCAAGCAGGCGCTCGAGAATCCGGCCTATCGAAGCAGGCAAGCGACGGTTCACAGTGCGTCAGCGGACTTGCGTTCGGCGGGGCGCACGCGCCGCCTACTGGCCCGCGGCGAGACGGGCCAGTTGGCCCGTCAGCGGTGCAATGTAGTTGCCCATGGCGTAGCCGAGCAAGTCCATGAGTATCGACACGGGCACCACGCTGGGCTTGTGGTGCGCGGCGACGATCGGCGCCGAGGCGGCCGCGCCGATGTTCGCCGCCGACGCGATCGCCACGCTGTGTATGTCGACTCGAAACAACCATGCGCCGGCGATACAGAAGAGGCCGTGTATCGCGATCCAGATGAAGGCACCGAGAACGAACACGGGCGCTTGCGCGAGCCCCGCGATAGATGCCCGCGCCCCCATGCCGGCCACGAACACGTAGACCAGTGCCGTCCCTATCGCCGTCGCATTCGGAAGTTTCGCCACAGGCGTCGTGGACAACACCAGCGCGGCGGTCGTCACAAGGAGTATGCGTACGGTAGACTCGGAAAACATTGCTGAGAGCGTCGGCGATCGGTCGGACAGCCACCCTGCGAGTGCGGGGGCCAGCGCCGCGGCAACCCAGGTGACACCGACCACAACGGCAAAAAGGTACAGGTATTCGGGCATGGAGGGGGCGCGGTCCTTCTCGACATGCATCGATGCGGCGGCCTCCATTTCCTGGACCCGTTCCTCCGGCACCCGTGCCCAGCGATTGAATCGTTCGGCGAAGTCCCGGGACATGAGGAGGAGAGGCAACCAAACGACGTAGACGACATTGTCGGCGAGTATCGCGAGTCCGAATTGTTCCTCAGAGGTGCCGAGGATTTCTGCGGTCGCTGCCATGTTTGCGGTGCCACCAATCCAACTGCCTGCGAGGGCTCCATAGCCTTTCCAGGCGTCCGGAGCCAGCCAGGGGTGCACGATGGCGTACGCCACGACGGCCCCGACGACCACGCCGAGCGTGCCCATCAGCATGACGAGCACGCCCTTGCCCATCACCTTAACCACCGCGGGCACATTGACCTTGATGAGCATGAGGACGATGAATGCCGGGAGCAGGTAAGTGGTGAGACCGGAGTACACCGGCGAATCCGGGGGGATGATGCCCGCATTGTTGAGCACGACCGGTGTCGCATAGATAAACAATAGCGGTGGCAGGTAGTGGAACAGGCGCGCACCCGAGCGCTCGGCGAGCAGGAAAAAGGAAGCGGCAACCGCACACAACACGGCGAGCACGCCAATCGGCGAGGACACCCAGGGCATCGGGTCTGCGGTCATGGATAAAGTCCCGCTGCGTTAAGTCGAGCTGCAGTATAAGGCAGATCGATGGCCTGATTCGCGGCCGCAGACTTCAGGAAAAACTGATCTGCGCGGCGAAGTCCTTGCGTGTATCCGCATCGGTGAGCGTGGCGGCATTGAGACTCAGCCAGACAGCATCCCAGTCTGCGATCCGGCTCGGGCCGAATACGAACTTCGCGATGTGGCTGTCGAGACGGTCGACGGGGATGACCGCCGCAGGTGACGCCGCCGAAAAATCGACCTTGCCGGTAAAGACGACGAGGTTTGCGATGGGTACGTCGGGCAACGCCTTCCGCAAGGCGCGTGTGCGGCCTTCGTTCTGGATCAGCGGATTGAGAAAGCGGCGCTGCGACGTGCCTTCGGCGAATGCCCACTGGGGCTCGTTTTCACCGCCGGACACCTTGCCGTTGCCGTGGATGGCCCGAATGCACAGGATGCCGCCGGAAGTGAGCACCGCATGATCAATTCTTGCGAGTCCGCCGTAAGCCCCGGGCAACAGGAAATCGCTCAACACGTGCTGGCTTCGTGCGCGCAGGATCTTATGAATCCGGAGGCGGCCAGCCCGTGCTCCGAGGCAACGTCCCACGTGCCGTGCGGACGCGCGAAACACCAGCGTCAGCAGGACGGCGACGGCCACGGTAAATATGAACAAGGACGGTGCAACGCTGGTAATGCCCGTAGGCACCGGGTCGCCGTCAGCCGCCATCGCGGACAGGCCGCTTAGCGGCTGGCTGTACAGCAGGTTCCGGATCAGCTTCAGCATGCGTCGAGGATACTTGCCGGCCGCGCAGACTTACAGGTCACAGGTCACGTTTTCTGTGGCACGCTGCCCGCATCCGGATAGGCGAAGTAATATCCGCCGGCTTCCGCAACACGAAGCGGTACTTTATAGGCGGCCGCAAGCACGTCGGCCCGGAGCACGCTGGATTTCTCACCGTCTGCGGCGATCGTGCCGCTGCCGAGCAGTATGACGCGCCGGACCTCCGGCGGAATTTCATTCAGGTGGTGGGTAACGAGCACTATGCTGCAGCCGTTCTGCGCCAGTTGCCGGATCCGCGCCAGGTAATCGAAGCAACCCTCGAGATCGAGCCCGGCGGTCGGTTCATCGAGGATCAGCGTGTGCGGTTCGTGCACGAGGGCGCGCGCAAGCAGGCAGCGTCGTTGCTCGCCCGTCGACAAGCGGGCGAGGACAGTTCGGGCGTGGTCTTCGAGGCCCACCGCCTCCAAGGCGGCGAGCGAGCGCCGGCGCTGCGGCTCACGGATAGACGCGGCCAGGCTGCCGTGCACGCCAATGCTGGAGAAAAAACCCGAGAGCACCACCTCGATTGCGGTGGCCGACGGCAGGTAACACTGCTGCAGATCCTGGGAAACGACGCCGATGTGTCGACGCAGCTCCCATACATTCCAGCGCTCCCGCCCCAGGATCCTGAACACGGTACCCGGCTGGACGACCGGGTAGATCTCCCGCGTGATGGCCTTCAGGAGGGTCGACTTACCGGCACCATTCGGGCCGATGATGGCAACCTGCTCGTGCTGTTCGATGCGGAGATCGAGTCCGTGAAAGACGCGGTTCCCACCGCGCCACAGGGTCGCATTGCAAATTTCAATCAGCGCAGTTTCCGGCATCTGCTCGCTTGCCCGGTGCATCAGGCTCGCTGCTGTTGCCAGCGGCCGCGCCGAAAGACCATGACGCTCAAGCATGTTAATAGGGTTTCGGACACGACGATAGCTGTGAATACGCCGTTCGGTCCCAGTTCCGCGTGTTGCGCGAGCCCGTAGGCGAGAGGAATCTGCACCATCCAGAAGCAGATCAAGTTCAGCACCGACGGCGTCGCGGTATCGCCGGCGCCGTTAAGCGCCTGGACCATGATCATGCCAACCGCGTATACCGGGTAACCAACGCCCAAAATGCGCAGGCAGGTGCTTGCATACCGCAGCACCGCCGGATCGTCGCTGAACAATGCCGCGATCTGCGGCGCAAACAACAGCATCAGGAGACCGACGATGCCCATGAAAATTGCGTTGTAACGCGCAGCCTTCCAGGCAGAGGCGGACGCCCGCACCGGCCGTCCGGCGCCAAGATTCTGGCCAACCAGGGTAGCAGCCGCGTTTCCGAGCCCCCATGCGGGCAACAATGCAAACTCGAGCATACGAAGCGCGATCGTGTATGCGGCCACTGCACTGCTTCCATAAAGAGCAACAATACGCATCAAGCCAATCCAGCTCGCGGTTGCAATGAGGAACTGGCCGACGCCGCCTGCCGAGATGAGCAGCATTCGTCGCATGAGCGGCAGGTCAGGGCGCAGGTGACGGAGACGGAACGCGAGACGTCCCCTTCCGCCGGACAGGTAGTAAAGCTGGTAGAGAACGCCGGTTCCCCGGCCTATGGTGGTAGCGACCGCAGCACCGGTCACGCCGAGTTCCGGAAACGGCCCCAGGCCGAATATAAAGCAGGGGTCCAAAAGGATGTTGATGCCATTCGCGAGCCAGAGTGAACGCAAAGCGACGGCGGCATCGCCTGCGCCGCGAAACGCAGCATTGAGCAGGAAGAGGTAAACGATACTCACGGAGCCACCGAGCAGCACGGCGGTATAGCCCCTGCCGGTTTCAATAACCGACGGTGATGCGCCCATCAGCTGCAGCATGTCTTCGGCATAGATGACGCCAAGCGTGCCGGTAGCGACGGCAATGGCGGCGCCGAGCCAGATGGCCTGGCCGGTCGTCCGGGCCGCCCCGTCCGGATCCTTGGCGCCAATCCGGCGTGACACCATCGCAGTGACGCCCATGCCCAGTCCGATCGCCACGGCGTACAGTACCGTTACCAGCGCCTCTGTCATGCCGACGGCTGCGACGGCGTCAGTGCCAAGCACCGACACGAACGCGATGTCGACCAGGGCGAACACGGACTCCATCGCCATCTCGAGCATCATCGGAATTGCAAGCAGGCCGAGCGCGCGGCCGACGGGGCCGCGGGTGTAATCCACGTCGTTATCGGCGAGTGCCTCGCGGAAGAACGCTAATTTCTTCCGCAACGACCCTCGTTGGCTTCCAGTCATCCGCTTGTCCACACCCATGCGGGGCTCGCCATCGCCCGGGGGAATGCTATGCTCGCCATAGTGATTCGGAGGGACCAGCCATGCCGGACGGACTCTGGCCCGTACTGATACTTATCGCGTTCGTCGCAATTTACGCCATCGTCAGGATTCGCGAGTATATGCGGGTCAGCAACGAACAGTGGAAGAAAGTCGACAAGAGTAAGCTGAAGGAATGGGAAGAGGACGACTGATCGTGGAGCTGCGTCGGCCTGTCAGTCCCTTACATCGCCCCTTAGCAGGGTGCTCAGTTCCCGTTCGGTGTCCCGCGCCGACTGGATGAGTTTTTCTTCGGAATCACGATCGACATATTGTTCGGCCAGGAGGCGTTCGTCACGTTCGAGGAACAGTTCTCCTATGCGGCTCGCTTCCTCGACGGGTACGCCGAGTTCCTCGAAGACGCGCTCGCCCATCGCAATACTCGAAAGCAACGTGTCACGGAAGATGTGTTTGATCCCGAGGTCCATGAGCTTGTGGACGTGCCTGCGATTCCGGGCGCGCGCCACGATGGTAACGTTTGGAAAGTGACGTTGCAGAGTTGTGGCGATCGACAATGAGGTTTCCATGTCGGCGGTAGCGATGACAAACAGGCGTGCATGGCCTGCGCCGGCTGCCCGCAGCACGTCGAGCCGCCGGGCATCCCCGAAGTGGACCTTATTGCCGTAGCTTCGCACCATGCTCACCTGGTCGGAGTCGAATTCAAGCGCCGTGAATGGCCGGCCGCTCATGCGCAGCATGCGTCCCACGATCTGGCCCACACGGCCGAACCCGGCAATGAGCACTTCGTTCTCCGGTTCGTCGAACGCCTCGATTACGTCGTCAGTGACAGGTGCAGCAGTTCGGGTTACCCGCTCGGCGAGCAGGTAAAGTACCGGCGTCAGCAGCATCGACAGCGTCACCGCAAGCGTTAGGTCGGCACTTATCGCGGCCGGCAGCGCCCCGTTGCGAGTGGCGAGTGAGAAGATCACGAACGCAAACTCTCCGCCCTGAGCCATGGCCGCGGCAAGCCGTAACGCGCTGTTGCGGTTGCACATGCCAAAGCGCCCGGCGAGCAGTACCAGGATCAGCGCTTTGACCGACATGAATCCGAGCACGATCAGCAAAATGGAGAATGGCGCGCTGAGGAATCGGACGAGGTCGACCGACATGCCAACCGTAATGAAAAACAGGCCGAGCAACAGTCCCTTAAATGGAGCGATATCCGCTTCCAGTTGATGCCGGTATTCAGAATCGGCGAGCAGCATGCCCGCGACGAACGCGCCGAGCACCATGGACATGCCGCCGAGTTGCATCAGCAAGGCTGCGCCGACGACGACGAGAAGTGCGGTGGCAGTGAACAGCTCCGGGACGTTTGTCCGGGCGATGACCTTGAGAATCGGCCTCAGCAGGTACCGCCCGCCGATGATCAGGACGAGGAGCAGCGCCAGGCTCTTTGCAAGTGTCAGGAAATCAAACCCGCTGCCTGCAGCGGAATTGCCGAGGAGCGGCAATACAGCGATTATCGGAATGACGATCAGATCCTGGAAGAGCAGGATCGAAAACGACGCCCTTCCATAACTGGTGGTCAGTTCCTTTTTCTCGGCGAGCATTTGCAACACAAATGCGGTGGAAGACAAGGCGAGCGCCGCGCCGATAACCGCTGAGGCCGCCGGGTCGACTCCAAGCAGCCAGGCACCGGCACCGATTGCGAGGGCGGTAGCAAATACCTGCAGCGAGCCGAGACCGAACACCATCCGCCGCATGACCCACAGCCTGGATGGTTGCAGCTCAAGTCCGATGATGAACAGCAGGAGTACGACGCCCATCTCCGCAATGTGCATCGTTTCCCGGAAGTCGGATACGAGCGCGATGCCGAACGGCCCGATGAGAATGCCCGCGGCGAGATAGCCGAGCACCGAGCCGAAACCGAGTGCGCGGCTTATCGGCACGCTCACAATAGCGGCGACGAGGTAAATAACCAACTCGGCAAGCATATCCATGCGCGGCGGGTGCTCAGGTGTTCCGGGACGGCCGAGCCAGTGTACTGTTCCGCGTCGGTGCTCGCGAGTCTCGCGGTGTACGACCGCCATGCGTTTTCGATTACACTGACTCGGTTCCGGGCAAAGACTCAAATACCAGGAAGGACCCATGTTTCGAACCAGGACCGGCCGCGTGTCTCACGTCACGGCCGCTACCGCCACGATTATGGTAGCGGTCCTCGCGGGTTGTGAGCCCGACGTGGCGGATACCGGCGCACCGGGTCCTGCCACGACCGCGGCCCCGGCCGTGGGCCCGGCAATCAATGCCCCGGCGGCAGGCCCGGCTACGGAGCGGCCGGTAGATGCCGAGACGCTGCCTTATGCGGATGTAAACGAGCGCCTGGTTTATGGCTATTTCGCATTTCCGTCAGACATGGTGGAGCCGCTGCCCGCATTGGTGCTTGTGCATGACTGGTGGGGTCTCGACGAGGAAATGCACGCCGCCGCCAACCGAATCGCGGCAGCAGGCTACATCGTACTGGCGGTGGACCTTTACTCCGGCGAGACAATTACAGCGCCCGGTGCTGCCCGCGAGAAGGCGATTGCTGTCGTCGAAAACCCGAAGGCCATCGAGGAAAACATTCGCCAGGCCCTCGACTTCGTCGAGGTCGCGGGGGCGCCGGCCATCGGAATTGCCGGGTGGGGTTTCGGCGGCGCCTATGCGCTGGATGCCGCATTGGCATTCCCCGACCGCATTGACGCGGTGGTGGTCTTCTACGGGCAGGTGCCGTCCGAGAGTGACCGCCTCGCCACGCTTGGGTCGCCGGTACTCGGCCTGTTCGGCGACAAGGACACCACGGTAACGCCGAAAGCCGCGCTGGCTTTCGCTGCGGCCACTAACCGGATCGGTAAACCGGCTGAGGTCGAGATATACCCGGACGCGGGGCACGGGTTCGCGGACCCGCGACGCCGCCAATACGATCCGTCAGTGGCTGCCAGAGCCTGGACCCGAATGCTCGAGTTCCTCAGCACAGCCCTCGTGGCCGACGAGTCGTGATTCTGCCTCGGTTCGTTCCCGCCTGATGTTTGGTCGGATTGCAAGAATCACCTACCAGGCTGCGCGGCGCATCGTCGTGGCTATCGTCGGTTCAACCGTCTTGCTGCTCGGCCTCGTGATGCTGGTGACCCCGGGACCTGGCTTGCTGATCATTCCGCTCGGGCTCGCGATCCTGTCCATCGAGTTTGCATGGGCGCGCTCGTGGCTGCGCAGGGTGCGGGAGAAAATCAGCGAACACACGTCGCGTTCGCAAGCCGAAGGTGCAGAGTCGCACCGGTATACCGGTGCCGGGGATGATCCGGCGAAGAATAAATAAAGAGGAGCAATAAAAAAGGCGCCGGAGAGCTGTCGTCGTCGACGTGCAGCGAGGCGATTCTGATGAATCGTTCTCCGGCGCCCAGGTTAACGGCAGGGGGGGTGCCGCCGGGCCGTCCGGGCCCGTTTTACGCCGGAGTTCCTCTCCGGCTTTCGATGTGCTTCACCCGGGACAATCGGGGGGAGAGGATCCCGTGCGACCGCACATCTTTCGGGGGTCTGTGGCGAGGGCTTTTGCCATCGCTCGATACCTTATCTTTGGCCGGCCGCCGTCAGTTCAAGACGGCGCCGGGCCCCTGTAGCGTTTTGTCGTACCTCCCGGTTACAGCCCGGCCGGAGCCTGGCTGACGGCCATGGAGGTGGCGAACATAAGACTGAACAGTACGACCAGCGCGCCGGCCAGTACGAGTCCATTCTGTACATTGCGGTTGTTCATGAGTGTGTCCTTGGTTCCTGTCTGAATGATAGCGTCCCGGGCTTTCCTGCCCGACCCGCCCTTGCGCTGGACACATTGCAGGAGTCGTGCCAAGTCGAAAAAACCTTATGAGACAGCAACTTGGTCGAAAACAACGGCGCACGGAAAATCGTAACTAACGATTTTTCGTGACAAGATTTACGACATTCCGTATAACGCCGATATGCTGAGCCTCGAGGACTATCAATGGCTGTTCCGGAAGGCGCCGTCCATGGCCACGTCCATAGCCGAGGGCGGGGCTTACCTGGATGTGAGTGACGCGTTTCTCGCGCGGCTCGGCTACGAGCGCGAGGAAATGGTCGGCCGGCGCCCCGAGGACTTCGTTACCGAGGAAAGCGCGAAACGCATTGCGGAAGAATTCAGGCCGGCGCTGCGCCGTACCGGCCGCCTCCGTCAGAAACCGATCAGCTTCATCGCCAAGAATGGCGATATCGTAGATTGCCTGACCGACGCCATCCTCGAGTACCGGCCAGATGGCCGCTTCCTTCGCACGATCGCGGTATACACCGAAGCCACCGACCAGGCCCGCGCCAACTTCAAGTACCGCACGCTGTACCGGTCCATGCCCGCCATGCTGCATACCGTGGATGGCAACGGGCTGATCAGTACTGTCACCGATCACTGGCTGCAGAAGCTCGGCTACTCGCGACAGGAGGTCATAGGCCGCCCGATCACTGATTTCTTCAGTCGTGCCGACCGGCGCCTGTATGCAGGAGATCGCCTCCGTGCGCTCATCGCGGAGGGCGATTTCAACAATCTCGAACGGCAGATGATAACCAGGAGCGGGGAGAAACTGGACGTCGTGAGCTCGGCAATCGCTCACCGGGATGCTAGCGGAAAGGTCGACAGGATGCTGGTCGCATCGAAGGATGTCACGGAACGCAAGCGCGCCGAACGCAGGCTGCGCCAGACGCTCGCCGAGAACGCCCGCTTGCGCGAAGAGCTCGAGCGCGAACGCGACTATCTGCGGGAGGAAGTGAACGTTGCCATGAACTTCGGCAAGTTTGTCGGCACGAGCCCCGCACTAAAGCGGATGCTTCAGCAGGTTGGCGCAGTGGCGAATACGCCGGCGAGCGTACTCATACTCGGCGAATCCGGCGTGGGGAAGGAACTCGTCGCTCGAGCGATCCACACACAGAGTCCCCGCGCCGACCGCCCACTGGTGAAGGTCAACTGTGCGTCGATCCCGAAGGAACTGTTCGAGAGCGAGTTCTTCGGGCACGTTAAAGGCGCATTCACCGGCGCACACCGGGATCGCGTGGGGCGATTCCAGCTTGCCGATGGCGGTTCCATATTCCTCGATGAAGTTGGCGAGATTCCGCTCGAACTCCAGGGCAAGCTGTTGCGGGTATTGCAGGAAAGCGAATTCGAGCGCGTCGGTGACGATGTCACGCGCTCCGTCGACGTCCGGGTCATTGCCGCAACCAACAGAAACCTGGAACAGCTCATCGTCGAGGGGAAATTCCGCGAAGACCTGTTCTATCGCCTGAGCGTTTTCCCGGTAGAAGTGCCGCCGCTGAGGGAACGCGGTGACGACGTCGTGCAGCTGGCGCAGCACTTTCTCGAGCAAGCCTGCCGTGATTTCGGCCGGGAGCCGATGACGCTCACTCGATCACAGGTTGAGAATCTCCGGCGCTACGACTGGCCGGGAAACATTCGCGAGCTGAAAAACGTGATCGAACGTGCCGTGATCCTGTCCGAGGGCAATGTCCTGCGGCTCGACAGGTCGATGCCCGACGTCCGCAGCGAAGCCGGCCCCGCGGAACCAATGGACGACGGGAACAGGCCGGAGCGTCCGGGGATTCTTACGGAGGCCGATCTGCGCGAGCTGCAGAGGAACAACATCGTTGCCGCCCTTACGCAGGCAAACTGGCGGGTCTCGGGACAGGGCGGGGCCGCCGAACTGCTCGAGGTTAAACCGACGACCCTGGCGGATCGAATGCGGGCGTACGACATTCAAAAACCGAGACGCAGTTGATTGACGGGCGCGAACACGCGCCCTTATTCTTCGGCCACCGCGCAGACGTCCCCGCAGGCGTCGCAGGTACGGGCAGGCGCGGTACTTGGGCAATCTGGCGTGTATAACGAACGATCCTGGACAACTCTGCGACTGGTCCTGGTCGCGTTGCTCGGCCTGCTGCTGCAGGTTGCAGCAGCGGCCGATACGCGGCTGCCCGCGTCGGTCCGCAACGTACTCGAGTTGCGTCGAATCCCGGAAGACACGGTCAGCATTCTGGTCACCGAGCTTGAGTCGGGCAAGACGATCCTGCGGTGGAACGATGAGACGCCTCGAAATCCGGCGTCGACCATGAAGCTCGTCACGACGCTGGTTGCCCTCGACGTACTCGGCCCGAGTTATCAGTGGCGGACCGAGCTCTACACGCTGGGTACCCTGGAGAACGGCCGGCTCGACGGTGATCTTCTGATCAAAGGTTATGGCGACCCGTTCCTTGTTACGGAACGGATCTGGCGCATGCTCCGCGAGCTTTCGCAGATGGGACTGCGTGAGATCGGCGGCGATCTCGTCATCGACGACAGCTATTTCGACGTCCCGTACGAGGATCCCGCAAAGTTTGACCAGCAACCCCTGCGTGCCTACAACGTCGCACCCAATGCGTTGCTGATGAACCTGAAAGTCATCCGTTACTGGTTTGAACCGGATCGTGATGCGAACGCCGTACGCGTGATCCTGGAGCCGCCTCTCGAGAACCTGCGGGTGGAAAATCGGCTATCACTGGCCGATGGAAGTTGCCAGGGCTACCAACGGGGAATTTCCATTCTTGCGCGCGACGACTACGCCACCATGGTACTTGACGGGAATTTCCCGAATCGTTGCAAGCATTTCGCATTGTCGCGGACGGCACTCGATCACAATGCGTACGCGTTCGGCTTGTTCGCGGCGATGTGGAAGGAAGGCGGCAACGTCATCGAAGGACAATGGCGAAAGGGCAGTGCGCCGACGGACCTGAAACCGTTCCTCGCGTTTCCGTCGGAGCCTCTTGGCGACGTTGTCCGGCATATCAATAAGCACAGCAACAACGTCATGGCGCGCCAGCTGCTGTACACGCTTGCAGCGGAGACCTTCGGTGCGCCCGGGACCGAACAGGGCGGTCGCGCGGTTGTGGACGACTGGCTTGCGAAGAAGCTGCCGGGTGCCGACAGCATCCGTATAGATAACGGCGCCGGACTGTCAAGGGTGGCCAGCATCAATGCACGGGATTTCGACCGCCTGCTGCACTTTGCGTGGCAACAGGCGTACATGCCGGAGTTCGCTTCTTCGCTCGCCTTGTCCGGCCATGACGGGACCTTGAGGGCCAGGTTCAACGATCGCGAGCTCACAGGGCAGGCGCATCTCAAGACGGGCTCACTGGATCACGTGTCAGCGATTGCTGGCTACATGCAATCGAAGTCCGGCAAGCGCTTCGCCGTCGTCGCACTGCTGAACCACACGGATGTGCATCGCGGTCCCGGCGAAGAACTGCAGACGGCACTCCTGCGCTACCTTTACGATCAGTAGACCAGTAGCCGCATAGCGGACCCCTGTCGCAATCCACAGGCGAGCGCTGTAGTACACTCGGGACATGCGAGGAATACTAACGGCATATTGCGCCTGCGTTCTTTTCGCCGGCGTCCTCGCCGCGACGGCACGTGCCGAGACGGGCTACGTCACCGATATATTGTCTCTTGGCCTGCATCGCGCGGAAGACACGAGTGACTCACCGTTCCGGACGCTGCGCAGCGGGGACGAATTCGAGATTCTCTCGCGGGACGGCTATTACGCTCGGGTTGAGCTGCCAGACGGCACCATCGGTTACGTCAAAGCAAACTTCATCGTTACCGACAAGCCGGCACGCGCCATCGTGGATGAAACCGCCGTGGAACGGGACCGGCTTGCCGCCGAGCTCGAGGATCTCAAGGCGGCATTTGCAGAGCCCGCCGCACGGATGGAACTGCTGCAACAACAATCGTCTTCGTTGCGTGCCGAACGCGATGCCGCGGCGTCGCGCGTGGAAGAGCTCGAGGCGGCCAATACGGCGCTTGCCGCGCGCCAGGAACGCTACCGATACAGCCTGCCCTACAGTTGGGTGGCCGGTGCCGCGCTGATCTGCCTCGTCGGGGGGATTCTGCTCGGACTCTGGTGGGTGGACCGCCAGATGCGGCGGCGCCATGGCGGTATCCGGATCCTGTAAGTGTCTGGAAACCCAGTTATTTCCTGATTGGCATATCTTATTCCCGTCGGTTATATGCGGATAAGAAACGAATCGTTCCCCGCCAGCAGCGCACTCCCTAAGGTTGGTCGTCCGATCGGACGCTCCGCGCCGGTCCGACAAACGACAGGCCAAACGCATGCGCGCGTCCACAGCTCCACTCCTTACGCTGCCTCTCGACGGGGGCCAGTCAGAGCGCCTCCGGCAGGCGCTGGCTGGCCTGACGCCGGACCAGCTGCAATGGGTCAGCGGCTATGCGGCCGGACTTGCAGCCGCTGCGTCCGTCCCCGCGCAGGCCGCGGCGCCGAGTACTCTCTCGGACGGTGCCAACACACTCACCGTCCTGTATGGCTCGCAGACCGGGAACGGGAAGGGCGTGGCTGAACGCCTTGCGGCGCGCGCAAAGGAAAAAGGATTTGGTGTAAGCCTGCAGAGCCTTGCCGACTACAAGCCGTCGCAACTGAAGCGGGAGGTACTGTTGTCCTTCGTTATCTCGACGCATGGGGAAGGGGAACCCCCCGATGACGCCGAACTGTTTCACGAATACCTGTTTTCGAAAAAGGCGCCGACACTGGCCGGTATACGATATTCGGTGCTCGCACTCGGCGACAGCAGTTACATCAACTTCTGCCAGACTGGGCGCGAGCTCGACCAGCGGCTTGCGGACCTCGGTGCTCTGCGCCTGCAGCCGCTGGCCGAGTGCGACGTTGACTACGAAGAAGTCGCGGACCGCTGGGTCGGCGATGTCCTTGCCCGTGTCCCGGACCTCATCAGCGCGACCTCGCCCGTACCCCAACTGCGTGCCGTCACCGTGGCTCCACGATTCGACAAGAATCGTCCCTTTCACGCCGAAGTGCTCGTTAACCAGAAGATCACCGGACGGCATTCATCCAAGGATGTTCGCCATATCGAGCTCTCGCTCGAAGGTTCCGGGCTGCACTACGAACCGGGCGATGCCCTCGCGGTCATTGTGCGCAATCCGCCGGCACTGGTGCAACAGCTCATAAGCGCAGTCGGGCTCGATGGCGCGACGCCGGTGGACGTCGCGGGCGAGTCACTCAGCCTGGAAACGGCCTTGAGCGAGAAACTCGAGATCACAGCGACGAGCACGGGCTTTCTCAAGGCATGGGCTGCCTACGGTTCCGGCGAGCTCAAGTCGCTGCTCGAGCAGGGTGACAGGGCCGTACTTTCCGAACTCGTGGACGGGCACCAGGTCATCGATATCGTGAGGCGCTTTCCGGCCACCGTCGATGCAGCGGGCCTGGCTTCGAGCCTGAGGAAGCTCGGCGCGCGATCCTATTCGATCGCTTCGAGCCAGCGCGCGAATCCCGACGAGGTCCACCTCACGGTTGCGGCAGTCCGGTATGACGCATTTGGGTCGGAGCATTGGGGCGCGGCGTCGACGCATCTCGCCGACCGGCTCGGCGAGGGCGATCGCGTATTCGTCTATGTCGAGCCGAATTCACGCTTTCACCTGCCGGCTGACGATAGTGCCGATATCGTCATGATCGGGCCGGGCACCGGCGTTGCGCCGTTTCGGGCATTCGTCGAGGAACGTGCGGAACGCGGCGCACAAGGCCGCAACTGGCTTTTCTTCGGCGATCGCACGTTCGGCAGTGACTTCCTCTACCAGCTCGAATGGCAACGACATCTCAAAAGCGGCGCGCTGGCGCGGCTCGACCTTGCGTTCTCGCGCGACCAGTCCGAAAAGGTCTATGTACAGGATCGCATACGTGCGCAGGGTAAGGACTTGTACGAGTGGATCCGGAGCGGTGCATCGATCTACATCTGCGGTGACTCGAAGCACATGGCAGGGGACGTCGAACAGGCACTGGTCGACGTCATCGCCCTCCACGGTAACACCGGCGCCGCCGAGGCGAAGGCGCGCCTCAAGGAACTGCGTCGTGACGGTCGCTACCAGCGGGACGTCTACTGATGAGCCGGATTTTGTCCGATGTCGAACGCATCAAGGCAGCGAGCCGGCACCTCCGGGGCACGCTAGCCGAGAGCCTGGCGGATGCCGTCACTGGCGCGCTCGCGGAGGACGACACACAGCTTTCTAAGTTTCACGGCATTTACCAGCAGGATGATCGTGACCAGCGGAGCGAGCGCAAGCGGCAGAGGCTGGAGCCGGCCTACAGTTTCATGATTCGCGCGCGCGTACCCGCCGGCATATGCACGCCGGCTCAGTGGCTGAACATGGATCGCGTCGCGACAGAAAAGGCCAACGGGACGATTCGGCTCACGACGCGGCAGGCATTTCAGCTGCATGGCGTGATCAAGTCCGGACTCAAGGCGGCGATTGCCGGTATCAATCGCGAAATGATGGATACGCTGGCCGCCTGCGGCGACGTCAACCGCAACGTCATGGCGCCGACGCTCTACGACCTGACCGACGTACATCGGCAGGTTCAGGCCGACGCGCGGCGGCTCAGCGACCACCTGACGCCGGCAACGAATGCGTACCACGAGATCTGGCTGGACGGCACAAAGTTGCCGCTCGAGAACGACGACCGAGCCGCTGACGTCGAACCGATTTACGGCAGAACCTACCTTCCGCGCAAGTTCAAGTCGGCGTTCGTCGTGCCGCCGCAAAACGATACGGACATCTATTCCCAGGACCTGGGCTTCATCGCAATCGTGGAGAACGGCCAGCTCGTCGGCTATAACGTCACCGTCGGCGGCGGCATGGGAATGGCGCACGGTGAACCGGAGACCTACCCGCGGCTGGCGGACATACTGGGTTTTGTTACTCCGGACAACATACTCGCTGTGGCGGAAGCGGTGGTCACGACCCAGCGCGACCATGGCGATCGCACGAACCGCAAGCACGCGCGGCTCAAGTACACGATCGACGATCGTGGTATCGACTGGTTTCGTGCAGAAGTCGTCGAACGTTCTGGCGTGGCCGTTGCGGCGCCGCGAAAGTTTGCATTCACGAGCAATGGCGATGTTTACGGCTGGCAGGCGGACGCCGCCGGAGCATGGCACTACACCTTGTTCATTCAGAACGGCCGCGTGGCGGATACCGGCGATCGCCGACTCCTCGCCGGGCTGCGCCGTATCGCGGCGCTGCACCACGGCGAGTTCCGACTGACGCCTAACCAGAACCTGACGATCAGCTCAGTGCGGGACGAAGACCGGGAAAGCATCGAATCGTTGCTCACGGAATTCGGCATAGAGAACGAACTGCAAGCTTCCGCGCTGCGCCTGAACTCCCTGGCTTGCGTGGCATTTCCGACCTGCGGCCTCGCGATGGCCGAGAGCGAACGCTACCTGCCCTCACTCATCGACACGCTGGAGGGGCATCTGATTGACGCCGGTCTCGGCAATGAGCCCATTACGATTCGCATGACAGGCTGCCCGAATGGCTGTGCGCGGCCGTACATCGGCGAGATCGGGCTGGTTGGCAAGGGGCCGGGAACCTACAACCTCTATCTCGGCGCCGGTTTCGCCGGGGAGCGCCTGGGTTGCCTGTACCGGGAAAACATCGGAGAGACGGAAATCATTGAAGCGCTTCTTCCGCTCTTCGAAGCCTTCGGAGCGGCGCGTGCCGACGGAGAACACTTTGGCGACTTCCTCGTCCGGACAGGCGTCGTGCGCGAAGTCACCGCAGGACGCAATTTTCACGCTGCGGAGGTTGCCCATGGCTGAGCTCGGTCCGGACCCCAGCCGACGGGCCGCGGAGCAGGTCTGTCAGAAAGCCCTGGGCCGGAAGTCGGCCGAGGAGCGGGTGGCATGGGCTTTGCGGACCTTGCCAGGCACCCATATCCTGAGCTCCAGTTTCGGTGCGCAGTCGGCAGTCATGTTGCACATGCTGACGCAACAAAGACCGGATATTCCGGTAGTCGTCATCGATACGGGCTACCTGTTCCCGGAAACCTATCGATTCATCGATGAGCTGACAGAGCGCCTGCGCCTCAACCTGAAGGTCTACCGGTCCGAAACGTCCGTGGCCTGGCAGGAGGCCCGGTTCGGCCGCCGTTGGGAGCATGGCGTCGAGGGGCTGGCCGCTTACAACCACGACAACAAGGTGATGCCGATGGAGCGTGCGCTGGAGGATCTGAAGGTGGGCACCTGGTTTGCGGGCCTGCGGCGCACGCAGTCCTCGGGCCGCGCCCGGACGCCGTTCATCGACGCGTCCGGCGTGCGATGGAAGGTTCACCCGATTGCGGACTGGTCGGATCGAGACGTTTACCAGTACCTGAAGGCCTACTGCCTGCCATATCACCCGTTGTGGGAGAAGGGTTACGTCTCGATCGGCGATACCCACACCACCCGGTCCCTGCTGGACGTCACATCACGGGACGAGACGCGTTTCTTCGGCTTGACCCGCGAGTGCGGCCTTCACGAGATGGATTTCGGCAAGACGGCCTGACGCCTGATCCGGCCCCGTCAGGCCGCTTCCGTAATGTCGTCCGTACAGCCGCCGCGCAGCGGTAGATCGGACTCGCCGTAGAGCGCGTCGATGTCCTCCTGCGTACGTGCATGCCGCGTCTGTTCCAGCTGTTCCGGGGTGATGTGGGGTGCGAACAGTTGGACGAAGTCCAGCATGTAGCGGCGGAGCACCGATTCCTTCCGAAATCCGATCCATGTCGTTGAGCGCGGGAAGAGTCCCGATGCGTCGAGTGACACGAGGTCCCTCCTGTCGTCGCAGTCCTCGGCCATGCTCGCAACGATGCCGACGCCGAGACCCATGCGTACGTAAGTCTTGATTACGTCCGCGTCGCGAGCCGTGAATACGACGTCTGGTTCGAGACCCTGATCGGCGAACGCCTTCTTCAGGGACGAGTGCCCGCCAAAACTGAAGACATAGGTTACGAGCGGATACTTCGCGAGGTCCCGGAGGGTCGCCTTGCCGTGCAACCGGGTAAGCTCATGGTCTTTCGGCACAATGATCTTTCGATCCCAGTGGTAACTGGGCAGGAGGAGGAGATCCGAAAACAGGTCGCGTGAGCCGGTCGCGATCGCGAAATCGATCTCATTTGCGGACACCATGTCGGCGATCTGCTCCGACGTGCCCTGGTGTAGATTGAGCGTGACCTGCGGATAGCGGTCACGGAACGCCCTGATGACCTCCGGCAGGACGTAGCGCGCCTGCGTGTGGGTCGTCGCAATCGACAAGGTGCCCTCTTCTTCATGGTAATAGTCGGAGGCGAGGCTGCGGATATTGTCCACTTCCTGCATGATGAGCCGCGCCCGATCGATCACCTGCCGGCCAGCGGCGGTGACTCCCCCGAGACTCTTCCCCTTACGTGTAAATAACTGCAGCCCGAGCTCCTCTTCGAGCAATTTCAGCTGCTTGCTGACTCCGGGTTGCGACGTGTAGAGCCGCTCCGCCGCCGCCGTTATGTTCAGCCCGTTATCGACTATCGCAAGTAGATACTTGAGTTGTTGTAGTTTCATCGAAAACGCCAAGCCCCCGCGTTCTAAGCCTATGACCGCGCGGCCGCGGGTTCGTTGCAGAAAACGCCGCTAATAACGCATTGGTCTAAATTTCACCCCGCGCGCGGGGAACCTGCCGCGAAAACACACTTTATGCGCATAACTTGCGCCGGGCAGGCGGTACATATAACACACAGTTATATCGGCAGAAACAGTCCGTCTTTTTGGGCCGCCGTTCGGCTCCTATAGTCGGGACTTCCCTGAAGGAGACGCCCGGCCGTGGACTATTTCCCCGCCTTTCTCGACCTACGCAATCGACCCGTACTGATCGTCGGGGCGGGCGACGTCGCCTGGCGCAAGACACGCGCCTTATTAGATGCCGGAGCGCGCCCAATGGTCGTGGCCAAAAGCGCAAACAAAGCGATGGACGCTCTCGCTGCGTCTGGGGTAATCCGGCTTGAGCGGCGCCCGTTCCGGACCGACGACGTGGTCGGGCACTGGCTGGTCGTGAACGCAACCGGCGATCCCCGGGTGGCGGCCGAGGTGGCCCGCGCGTGTGAAGCGGCCCGCATTTTCTGCAACTCGGTCGACGATCGCGAACGCTGTACTTACATCGTGCCTGCGATCGTCGATCGTAAGCCGCTCCTGGTGGCGATATCGACGGCTGGAACCGCGCCAGTACTCGCGCGCCGGCTGCGCGCCCAGATCGAAGC
>JBGTLY010000055.1:0-22616 GCA_041743865.1 Woeseiaceae bacterium | reverse complement strand
GCGGCGACCGTGGCCTGAGCGCGTGCCGGGTGCTGGCGTACGAGGACCTCGCCTGCTGTGACGAATGCGCCTTCGGCTACCGCGATGTGCACGATCGGCTCGGCGGCTTCGGCGGTCAGTTCGATGCGATCGGATGCCGTTTCGCCGACTGATCGCTCGTCCAATTCTCTATCGCAAGCGCCGAGCGCACACAGGGCGCTGGCAGCCCACCCGGCGAAGCGCATGCTCATGCGGCCACCGGCTCTGCACGGATATAGTCGAGGATCAGATCAATCTGGGTTTCAATAAAATGGTTCGTGTCGAGGGTGCGTTTCGAAAACAGGATCTTCCATACGATGGAAAGCATCACCGGTGCGAGAAACAACTGAGGCAGGTCGTTGACAGCCGTCCGGCGGAACTCCCCGCGCTCGACGCCTCGCTCGAGAAATCGTCGAATGGCGTCCAGTCCCCGGCTAACGACATTTTCCCAGTAGTAATCGACGAGGTCCGGATGGCGGGGACCTTCCGCCAGAAGGAGGCGGATCACCACGGGCACGCGCGAATCCGGGATACTTTTCATGAATTCCTGCATCGGGCCGCGCACGAACTCCTCCGAGGAGAGCTCGCTCTGCTCGAGGACCCGGATGAGCGCCTCGACGCGCCGCGTGACGACATTCCGGATTACAGCCTTGAAGAGCTCTTCCTTGGTGCGGAAGTAAAGATACATGAGACCCTTGCTGACACCGGCACGACTCGCCACATCCTCCACGCGGGTCTGGGCGTAGCCGTGTTCGGCAAAGGCCTCGAAAGCGGCTTCGGTGATTTCTTGCGGGCGCTCATCTTTGCGGCGCTGGTAACGCGGCTCGTTCACGGACTGTTCCCCATGGCGCCAGGTGGCGGTGGCGAGAGTATAGTTAATGACCCGTCGGTCAGCAATACCCGTCAGGGTGGCTTCACACCCGCCTCGTTTGCGGCATAATTTGCGCCATGTTCAGCTACATCGACCCCGACATTCGCAAACGTTTGATCACAGACGGGAAATTATTCCGCATCAGCCAGGACGGCGAACGCCTCGAAGCGGATGCAGCCACCGGCTCGGGGCGAACCATCAGCCTGCTCGGGCCGATCCCGCTGCCGCTCGAGCTCAGCGGCGGCCGCATCGACGTTCTCTGGTACGCCGCCGTCCGCAACACGGAACTCGCAAAGTTGCAGGAGCTCGCGGACGAACTCCGCGCGCAGGACGCGCAGGCGTCGTTTGCGACGCTCGCCACCTCCATGGCCGTAAACAGCGTCCTCGTGATCGGCGATCCGAACGCCTGGCGCGAGCCACTCGTCCGCGTGCATTCAAGCTGCCTTACCGGCGACGTGTTCGGGTCACTGCGTTGCGAGTGCGGCCCGCAACTGCATGCGGCGCTCGAACGCATCGACGGGGAAGCGGGCGGAGGCATGCTGGTGTACATGGCAGGGCACGAAGGCCGCGGCATAGGCCTCTGGGCGAAGGCCGCCACCTATGTGTTGCAGGACGCCGGGGAAGATACCTACGAAGCAAACCGATCACTGGGACTGCCCGACGACTCGCGCGATTTTAGCGACGCGGCAGCCCTGCTGCGCTACTTCGTGGGACAACGGCCCGTGCGCCTGCTCACGAACAACCCGAAAAAAGTCGAGGATCTCGTCGCGCATGGCCTAGCCGGCGTGACGCGCGTGCCGCATGTGTTCGGCGTCAACCCGCGCAATCGCCGCTATCTCGAAGCCAAGAAAACCTGGGGCCACGAGCTCGATATCGCGGAAGATTCGTAGGAGCGCGCCACGAGCTCGATATCGCGGAAGATTCGTAGGAGCGCGCCACGAGCTCGATATCGCGGAAGATTCGTAGGAGCGCGCCGTGCGCGCGAATTGGACGCAGTTGGATTTCATGGCAAACCATTCGATTACGCAGATCGCGGGCGTGGCCCGCTCCTACGAATCGCGGGCATGGCCCGCTCCTACGGAATCGCGCGCATGGCGCGCTCCTACTGGCGCCAGAGGCGGAGGTTCGGCGGGCGCAGCGCTGCATCCGTTGAGCGGTACGGATTGATGTCGATGCCGCCGCGGCGCTGGTAACGGGCATAAACGGTCAGCGACGCCGGCGCGCATCGGTGCCGAATATCCCGGAACATGCGTTCGACACAGGCTTCGTGGAAATCCTGGTGCCGGCGGAATGAGACGATGTAGCGCAGCAGCGCGCCCGGGTCGATGCGAGGACCCTGGTACCGGATGAGCACGCTGCCGGTGTCTGGCTGACCGGTGACCGGGCACAGGCTGCGCAACAGGTGCGAGTGCAGGCTTTCGTCCGCCATGACGGCGGGCTCCGTCCTGAGAAGGCTCGCGTCGGCCTCCCAGCGATCGCAGGGGACGTCGGTATCGTCGATACAGAGGCCCGGCAACCGGTCGATAGTCGGCATCGGCAGCTCACCCGGCGCACGCAGGTGGATTTCGACGTCGGCGCCGGCTGCCCGGGCGACATCGGACCGGATCGTCGCCGCCACGGCACCGGCCGACGAAAACCGGCTCATCGCGAAGGAATTGAGGTACAACTTCAGGGACTTCGATTCGACGAGATTCGGGCTGTCGGCGGGGACCCTCAACTCACAGTCCGCGAGCTGCGGGCATCCCGATTCGGACTGCCAGGTGAGTTCCCAAGCGTTCCAGATGTCCCAGCCGGAAAAGGGCAACGGCGAAGCCAGGGCCAGCAACTCACGGCTCCCGCTGCGGGCAATGGGGAAAAGTACGTCGGGCGCATAGTTGTCGGGACTGGCAACCGGCCGCCCGAGCGCGCTATCGTCGATGATCCTGTGCATGCTCCTGCGAGACTCTCATTCCGGGCGCCGCAGTGTACAATACGCGCCTTTTTTCAGGGTTCTCCCCGCATGCTTCGCCTCCTCGCCAATGCCCACGTCTACTCGCCGGACGACGAAGGCCTGCGCCACGTGCTCGTCGGCGCCGGGCGTATTCTCAGTATGGTCAACGACCCGGACGACGTCAGCGCACCCGGACTCGAACTCACCGATCTCGGGGGCCGCCGGCTCATACCCGGGCTGATCGACGCCCATGCGCATATCACCGGCGGCGGCGGCGAATCGGGATTTTCGAGCCGTGTGCCCGGCGTCTGCCTGTCACGATTCACACGGGCCGGCATTACGACGGTTGTCGGCGTACTCGGTACCGACGACACCACACGCGATACTCGCTCGCTTGTCGCACAGGCGCTTGCGCTGCGCGAAGAAGGTCTGAGCGCCTGGTGCCATACCGGTGGCTACCACGTGCCGCCGGTCACCCTCACCGGCAGCGTCCGTGACGACATCGTCTACATCGACCCGATCATCGGCGTCGGCGAACTCGCGATCAGCGATCACCGCTCGAGCCAGCCGACGCTCGAGGAACTCCTGCGCATTGCGAGCGATGCGCATGTCGCGGGACTCATCACGGGCAAGGCGGGCATCCTGCACCTGCACCTGGGCGACGGGCCGAGGGGCCTCGCGGCGATCCGCAAGATCCTGAGCCAGTCCGAATTGCCGGCACGGGTCTTCAACCCCACCCATGTCAACCGCCGGGAAGCCCTGTTCGAGGAAGCACTCGAACTTGCCGCTGCGGGCGTCGTCATCGACATCACCGCGTTCCCGGTCTCCGACGGCGACGGCGCCATCGACGCCGTGTTGGCACTCGAACGCTATTTCGCGTCGCCGGTCGCACCGGAACAGGTCACCGTCAGCTCCGACGGGGGCGGCTGCCTGCCGACATTCAACAGCGATGGCGAGGTGGTGTCGATGGACATCGGCTCACCGTCCTCGCTCAGCGATACGCTGACTGCGCTGCTCGACAGGGGCATGCCGGCCGAACGTGCACTGCTGCCTTTCACCTCGAACGTCGCCCGCCTGCTGAGACTCCATAGCAAGGGCCGGATCGCGCCGGGGCGGGACGCCGACCTGGTGGTGCTGGATGAAAAAAACCGGGTCAGTGACGTGATGGCCGGCGGCAGGTGGCACGTCAGGAACGGTGAGCAACAGATAACAGGCCGTTTCGAAAGAGACAGGCAAAGCTGAATGTCGCCAGCACAGAAGGCCGACAACCACGAGCGGGGCTACATAATCCCGATCGGCGGTGGTGAGGCAAAGCTCAACAACCCGGAAATTCTGGACCGCTTCGTTTCTGTTTGTGGCGGCAAATCCTGCCGCATCAGCATCATTCCGACGGCGTCCGAAATGTCAGACACCGGGCGCAACTACGAGAAGTTGTTCCGGAAGCTGGGTGTGCGCCATGCTCGCGTGTTGCCGCTCGAGACGCGCAAGGATTGCCAGTCGAGCGAATATCTCGAGTACATCGACCAATCGGACGGTGTGTTCATGACGGGGGGAAACCAGCTGCGGCTCTCAACGACCCTGGGCGGAACCGAGGTCGCCAGGCGAATTCGCCGTCGGAACGCGGCCGGCATGCATGTCGCCGGCACGTCAGCAGGCGCCGCGTTCATGCCGGAGCACATGATCGCGGGCGGCTTCGAAGGCAGCACGCCGATGCCGGACATGGTCACGATGGCACCCGGCCTCGGGCTCACCAACAAATTCGTCATCGACCAGCACTTTCGCCAGCGGGACCGTCTCGGGCGCCTCCTGACGGCGCTGGCCTACAACCCGTTTGCGGTCGGCATCGGCCTCGATGAAGATACGGCCGCGTTCATTCGCGCGGGGGATGATTTCGAGGTCGTCGGAAGCGGCGGTATCACGGTGATCGACCCCACGGATTTGAGCTATTCTTCGATGGATCGTGCACGTCGCGGCGAGCCGGTGAGCCTGATCGGTGTCAAGCTGCACATCCTCGTAGCCGGCGGTCGGTTCGAGATCGAGTCCCGTCGGGCGACAGCCTGAGCCGCAAGCCGGGCTTTCCAGGGTTGGCGTACAAGAAGAAGACTATGAAAATCGTCACCAGCAATGTCTATGTCGGGCCCAATCTCTACGCCCATTTTCCTGTTATTCGTCACGTCGTCGACCTGGGCGAGCTGGAAGCGTGGCCGACCGGCCGTCTCGGCGCGACCTTTGTCGATCCCCTGCTCGAAAGCCTTCCCGGTCTCATGGAGCACGGCTGTTCATACAGTGAACCGGGTGGCCTGGTGCGGCGGTTGCGTGAAGGCGAGGGCACCTGGCTCGGGCATGTCCTCGAGCACGTCGCGATCGAACTGCAGAACGTCGCCGGCTCGCCCGTAACCTTCGGCCGCACACGATCGATCGAGGGCCAGCCCGGGCACTACAGCATGATCTACCAGTACAAGGACCGCCCGGTTGGCCTCGAGGCCGGGGAGCTTGCGCTCAAACTGCTGCACAGCCTGTTGCCGGATGCGATACGGCCCCCCGACGCGCCACCCGCCGACTGGGATTTTGCCGACGAGCGGGATTCCTTTATCCGCTATGCGCAACGCCGCGCGCTCGGTCCCAGCACGGCCGCGCTCGTTCGCTCCGCTGCCGATCGCGGCATTCCCTGGCTCCGGCTGAATGACTACAGTCTGGTGCAGTTCGGCCACGGCCGGTACCAGCAGCGCATCCAGGCGACGACGACCGGCAATACCAGCAATATCGCGGTGGAACTTGCCGGCGACAAGGAAGAGACGAACGCCATACTGCGCGACCTCGGGCTGCCGGTGCCGGCACAGCTCATCGTGCGCAGCGCACCGGAGGCCGTCAGTGCTGCCGAACGCATCGGCTATCCGGTCGTTTTGAAGCCGCTGTCCGGGAACCACGGCCGCGGCGTGTCGATCAATCTCAAGACCGGCGAAGAAGTCGAGCTCGCGTTCGAAAAAGCGGCGGAACACGGCTCCACGGTGGTTGTCGAAAGTTTCATCGAGGGCTTCGATCATCGCCTGGTCGTGATCGACGGCAAGCTCGTTGCCGCCGCGAAACGCGTGCCGGGGCACGTCATCGGCGACGGCCGGCATACGATCGAGGAACTTGTCGACATCGTGAACCAGGACCCGCGCCGCGGTGTCGGGCATGAGAAGGTGCTGACACGGATCGAATTCGATCACCAGGCGGATCGCCTGCTCGCCACGTTGGGGTACGATCGGACGACCGTTCCGGCCGAGGGCGAGCTCGTTTATCTCCGTTCGACCGCAAATCTCTCGACCGGCGGCACAGCGATAGACGTAACGGATACGGTGCATCCGGATAACCGGCAGATGGCGATTCGCGCAGTAAAAGCCATCGGCCTCGACATCGGCGGGGTGGATTTCCTGACGCGCGACATCAGTGAGTCCTATCGCGACGCTGGCGGCGGCATTTGCGAACTCAATGCCGGGCCCGGTTTTCGCATGCATGTGGCGCCGAGCGAAGGCAAGTCCCGCGACGTCGGCGGCGCCGTGCTGGACATGCTGTTCCCGCAGACCGCACCGAGCCGGATCCCGATTGCGGCGATCACCGGCACCAACGGCAAGACGACAACCTCGCGCATGCTGGCGCACATACTGAAGATGACTGGCAAGACGGTCGGACTGACATCGACCGACGGTATATATATCGACGGCAATCTCAGCGTACCGGGAGACATGACCGGTCCGGTTTCCGCCCAGATCATCCTGCGCGACCCGTCGGTGGATGCCGCCGTAATGGAGGTAGCGCGCGGCGGGATGCTGCGCAGCGGTCTCGGGTTCGACGAGTGCAATGTCGCGGCCTGCCTGAACATCAGCTCCGACCATCTTGGCCTGAGTGGCATCGATACCCTGGAGCAACTAGCGCGCGTGAAGCGCGTGCCCATCGAAGTGGCGACGGATGCCGTTGTGCTGAACGCCGACGATTCGCTGTGCCTGCAGATGGCCGACTACACGGACGCCAGGAAGCTGTGCTATGTGACCATGAATCCGGCACATCCGCTCGTCAAGCGGCACATCCGTGCGGGCGGCCAGGCGTTCGTGCTGGAACAGGGCATGAACGGGCACATGATCACCATCTACGACAGCGAGAGCCACACACCGTTACTGTGGACGCACCTCATCCCTGCCACCATCGAGGGGCGGGCCTTGCACAATACGCAGAATGCGATGTTCGCCGCTGCTTTGGCTTACAACATGGGCGTGTCGCTCGAGGGCATACGCCAGGGCCTCAGGACTTTCGATTCGACCTATTTCCAGGCACCCGGGCGCATGAACATCTACGACGAGCACCCGTTTCGCGTCATCCTCGACTACGCGCACAACCCCGCCGCTGTACGCGCAATGTGCGTCCTCGTCGACCGCTTTGATGTCGAAGGGCGGAAGATCATCGTGCTGGCGGCACCGGGCGATCGCCGTGACGCGGATATACGCGAGATCGCGACAATCGCGGCCCCGCACTTTGATTACTTCGTCTGTCGCTGCGACGATAATCGTCGCGGCCGCGGCACGGACGAGGTCGCCGTAATGCTGAAAAACCAGCTCCTCGCCTGCGGTGTGGCAGCCGGCAACATCGAAGTGGTACCGGACGAGCAGGAGGCAGCGACGCGGGTGCTTGAAATGGCCGAGGCGGGCGACCTCGTGCTCATCCTGGGGGACAACGTCAAACGAACCTGGAAACAGATCATCTATTTCAATTCGGGTGCGCGGCCCGAGGGCCAGACCGGCAAGGCACCGGTATCGATCGACCTGCCCGAGGCTGGCAGTTTTTCCTTCGCGGACGATGTCGCGATCATCGCCGACGAGCGCGGCGTCCGGATCGCACGCGGTGAAGAAACCGACTGACCCGCAGCGATGGAGTTTCTCGATGCGCGCCGCCTGACCGGACCGAACCTGCATTTCGACGAGCCTGCCGCCGTACTCGATGTCGCCTGCTGCTTGCACGAATCGGCGCTATTCGAAGCGTCCTGGCGGCACGCGGTCGCGACGCTCTGGTCCGCGCTCGGCGAACGGTCCGTCCGCTACAGCCGGATTGATCACGAAGGCGGCATCAGTGTCGCGTTCACCGCACCGATCGATGCCTTATACCTCGCGACTGAAGTAAACCAGCTTGCGTTTGCAATGGTCGCGGCCGGCGTCGACGGCGGTGCCGCTCCGGAGATTGCCGCCGAACTCGACCGCTTGCGTACGGCGCGCGATGACGAAAGCAAACCCGATTTGCACTTGCTCTCGGCGGCCGCCGAGCGTCATCACGTCACCTTGCTTTGGGACGACGATCACGTGTCGCTGGGAATGGGAGTCAGTGCAGGAACCTGGCCCGCGCGCGCCCTGCCGGCGGCAGACACCGTGGACTGGTCCGCATATCGCGATATACCCGTCGGTATCGTAACGGGCACGAATGGCAAGACCACCACGGTGCGGCTCGCGCAATACATCCTGCGTGTTGCGGGGCGGACCGTCGGCGTGAGTTCGACGGACTGGATTGCGATTAACGACCGGATCGTCGCCTCCGGCGACTGGTCCGGACCGGGTGGCGCGCGCCGGGTATTGAGGCAGCCTGTCGATACTGCCATTCTCGAAGCGGCGCGCGGCGGCCTGCTTCGGCGTGGCCTCGGCATCCGTCGCGCAGACGTGGCGTTGATCACCAATATTTCTGCAGATCACCTTGGGGATTTCGGCTCACGCAGCCTCGCGGAACTGCTGAGCGTCAAGTGGCTCGTGAGCCGCGCTGTCGTTCGAAGCGGCACGCTTGTCCTGAATGCCGACGATGAGCAGCTGGTGGCGAAGGCCGATGCTTACGCGGGACGGATAGCCTGGTTCGGCCTCGAGCCGACGAACCCGGTGATCACGTCGCACCGGGACGCCGGCGGCCTTGCGCTCGTGGCGAACGGCTCGCAGTTGCTCTTATGCAATGGCACGTCAGAAGTTCTTGTCTGCCGGGAAGAGGAGATCCCGGTCACGCTGGGCGGCAGCGCGCGGCACAACACGGCCAATGCCCTGGCGGCAGCGGCACTGTGTACCGTGCTGGGCGCACAGCCTGACGACATCCGGCGCGGATTGACCGGCATGTCACAGCGTGAAAATCCCGGCCGTTCGAATGTGTTCGAGGTCGGGCGACGCCGGATACTCGTGGATTTCGCGCACAATCCCGGGGCAATGCGCGCTGTCGCCGGCATGGCGCGGGCATTGCCGGCGAAAGGCCGTGCGCTGTGTTTCGGCCAGGCGGGCGACCGGCCGGACGAGCTCATACGCGCGGTGACCCGCGAGGCCTGGGCGATCGGGCTCGAGCGGGTGTACGTGTCCGAACTCGCCGACTACTACCGGGGGCGGGCGCCGGGAGAGGTCTACGGGCTTATCCGCGATGAGCTATTGCGCCTGGGTGCCGATCCTGCACACATCGAACATCATGAACTCGAGAGTGACTCCTTTGCGGCAGCAATGACCTGGGCGAATGATGGGGATCTCGTCATCATGCTGGCGCTGGGCGGCTCGGGGCCGGTGCTGGCGGAGATCGAGGCTCTCATTCGAGCGACAGGATGAGTTTCCAGTGGGCCGGATCGACGGGCATGATCGAAAGCCGGTTGCCACGCCGTGTCAGGATCATGTCGCCGAGCTCCGGGATCGTCCGGATGTCGGCGAGCGTGATGACGTGTTTTAACTTTCGCACGAAAGCAAGGTCCACGAGTATCCAGCGCGGATCGTCCGGATCACTTTTTGGGTCGAAGTAGCGGCTGTCCGGATCGAACTGGCTAGAGTCGGGGTAGGGCTTGCTCGCCACCTTCGCAATGCCGGCGATTCCCGGCTCGGCACAACTCGAATGGTAGAAAAGCACCTTGTCGCCGAGACGCATGTCGTCGCGCATCATATTGCGCGCCTGGTAGTTGCGGATTCCCTCCCACTTTTCCGTCCGGTCCCGCTTCAGGTCGTCGATACTGTAGGAATCGGGTTCGGATTTGAAAAGCCAGTGAGCCATGCGAGTGTCTTTTCTGCGGTGCGGTCGGGGCGGCAGTTTAGCACGCGATGCGCGTCTTCCAGCTTGCGGAATCCTCTGCCGATTCAGCAGGCTTTCGGAATGCCTGTGTTAGCATTGCGGCCAGGCAGACAGCCACTCTCCGCTTGGAAAAGCAACGCGACAATGGCAAACCTACTGGTCAACGTATTCGGCAAGTCGCCGGTCCAGCCACTCGAGCAGCACATGGACGTGACCTATCGCTGTGCCAAGAAGCTGAATGACTTCTTTCCGGCAACGATCGCCGGCGACTGGGAGACGGCAACGGCGGTGCGCGGGGATATCGATGCGCTCGAGCACGAGGCCGACGACCTGAAGAAGCAAATTCGCCTGCACTTGCCGAAGAGCCTGTTCATGCCCGTGCCGCGGGAGGACCTTCTGGAACTGCTGCTCGTGCAGGACAAGGTTGCAAATCGAACGAAGGACGTATCCGGCCTGGTTCTCGGTCGGCGCATGCGCTTCCCGGAGCAGATCGCAGATCAGATGCTCGAGTTCGTCGATCGGAATGTCGACGCTGCGAAACAGGCTCGCAAGAGTGTGCGGGAACTCGACGAACTGTTTACCGCGGGATTCCGTGGCGCCGAGGTGGAACTCGTCGCGTCAATGATCGAGGAACTCGATCGAATCGAAACGGATACCGATGCAAAGCAGGCGGCGCTCCGGCATGCGTTGTTCGCGATTGAAGATACATTGAACCCGGTAGATGCCGTGTTCATGTACCGGGCGATCGAACTGACCGGGGAGATCGCCGACATGGCCGAGCGTGTGGGGCGCCGGCTGGAATTGCTATTGTCGCACTAGGCGCGGCCGGCAGCGCGATCGATCGGTGGGGCCGGTCGTGCACAAGAAAACGGGCGAATAAGCCCCGACGCGGAAAAGGGGACTCGATGGAAGCGGGGTTGATCTACATCACGCTCGCTGCGCTGTTCGGCATTTTCATGGCGTGGGGTATCGGTGCGAACGATGTCGCGAACGCGATGGCGACGTCGGTGGGTTCGAAAGCCCTGACGATCCGGCAGGCGATCGTGGTTGCCGCGGTCTTCGAATTTGCGGGGGCGGTGCTGGCTGGCGGCGAAGTCACGGGAACGATTCGCACCGGCATCATCGACACGGAGAGCCTGACCGATGCCCCCGAACTCCTCATTTACGGGATGCTGGCTTCACTGCTGGCCGCCGGCACGTGGTTGCTCATCGCATCGAAGAATGGCTGGCCGGTATCGACGACACACTCCATCGTCGGAGCCATCGTCGGGTTTGGTGCCATCGGGATCGGCATAGAGGCAGTGCAATGGGACAAGGTGGGTACGATCGTCCTGAGCTGGATTGTTTCACCGCTCACGGCGGGCTTCATCGCGTACCTGATTTACCAGTCCGTGCAGGTGCTGATCCTGAGGCACAGCGATCCGCTTGCGCGTGCCAAACGCTATGTACCGTTCTACATGTTCTTCGCGGCATTCACGATCACACTGGTTACGATCCTCAAAGGTCTGACGCATGTCGGGCTGACCCTGAGCAGCCGTGATGCTTACGTACTCGCCTTCGGAATTGCGCTACTGATTGCAGTCGCCGGCGCCTGGTTTATTCGCAGGATCGAGCCGGATCGAAAAGCGGAAAAGCGACAGCATTTCGTCACGGTGGAACGCGTTTTCGGGATACTGATGATCGTCACGGCCTGCGGCATGGCGTTTGCACACGGCTCGAACGACGTGGCGAACGCAATCGGGCCTTTGGCCGCTGTCATCGCTGTCGCGCAGAGCGGGCTCGTAACGTCGCAATCCGCGGTACCGCTCTGGGTACTCCTGCTCGGCGGAGCCGGCATTGTCGTGGGTCTCGCGACCTTCGGCCGACACGTCATAGCCACGGTTGGCGAACGCATAACGCAGCTAACGCCCAGTCGCGGCTTCGCCGCGGAACTCGCGGCGGCCACCACTATCGTCATCGCGTCCGGCACCGGTATACCGATCTCGACCACGCATACCCTCGTGGGTGCCGTACTTGGCGTCGGATTTGCCCGGGGTATCGAGGCTATCGACCTGCGCGTCGTGGGGCGCATCTTCGTGTCCTGGGTTGTGACCATACCCGCGGGCGCACTTCTCGCGATCCTCTTTTTCCTGTTGTTCCGGATCATCCTGCCTTGAAACTGACAGCCGGCGCGCGGCGCTATGCGATGGTCGTTCTCGCCCTCGTGTACATGTTCAATTTCATTGATCGTCAGATACTCGCGATCCTTCTGCCGGCGATTCGAGATGAGTTCGGCGTCAGCGATACCGTGCTGGGGTTCCTGGCCGGTCCGGCATTCGTCGTGTTCTACGTCATCCTGGGAATCCCGATTGCCCGATTCGCGGACCGCTCGAACCGGCGCAATCTCGTGGCCGTTGCGCTCGCCGTCTGGAGTGGCATGACGGCACTGTCGGGGTTTGCCATGAACATCTGGCAGCTGACGCTGGCCCGGATCGGCGTCGGCATTGGGGAAGCCGGCTGCAGTCCGGCGGCGCATTCCATGATTGCGGACCTCTATCCGCCCGAGCAGCGGTCCACGGCGATGGGTTTCTATACCCTCGGCATTTCCGCAGGCATCATGCTCGCCTACCTGGCCGGCGGCTGGGTCGTGGAACACATCGGCTGGCGCGAAGCTTTCTTCATTGTCGGTATCCCGGGTGTCGTACTGGCCGTGGTCGTGCGCCTGACAGTCGTTGAGCCACAACGCGGTGCCTCCGAGAATCGTGTCGACTCCGGCCGGCAGCCGTCGCTGCTCGAGGTTTTAAGGTTTCTCCTGCAGCGGCGTTCCAGCGTGCATATGGGCATCGCGGCCGGGCTCAGCGCATTCGTCGGATATTCCGTCATCAACTGGATGCCGAGCTTCATCATCCGCAGCTTCGGCATGGGAACGGCGAATCTCGGATTCTGGCTCGGCATCATCGTCGGGATTTTCGGTGGTATCGGCTTTTTCTTCGGAGGGTTCATCGCAGACCGCATAGGGAAGACAGGACAACAGCGTGCGTTCCGCTTTCTGGCCTTGTCTATGGTCCTGGCGGCCGCAGCGAACGCAGTGGTGTTCCTGTCGCCTTCGATAGCATGGTGCCTGGCCCTGTTCGTCGTCCCGACGATCATTTCCAACTTCTATCTTGCGCCGGTCCTCGCACAGGCACAGGGACTGGTATCGCTGCGCATGCGGGCGATGGCATCCGCACTGATGCTGCTCGTGATCAATACCATCGGGCTTGGCCTGGGCCCGTTGCTGACCGGCGCCCTGAGCGACCTGCTCGACGATCGCTACGGCAGCGAATCCATGCGCTACAGCCTGCTCATCGTGTGCGTCATCGTATTGCCGTGGGCCGCCTGGCACTACTACCGTGCCGGGCAGACGCTCGAAGGTGATCTCGCGCGCGCCACGGAAAACGACTGAGCGAAGCAGCCGTCTAGACGGCCCGCAGGTACCACTCGAAATCGAGCTGGGGCACGATGTTCTGGTATTGCTGGCTTTCCGCCCTCCGGTTGGCCGCATACATCTCGCAAAAATCGGCGCCAAGGTAGTCAGGAAGAATACTGCCACTGGCGAAACGATCGATTGCACGGTCCCAACGGTTCGGTATCTTAAGTTTGGGCTTGATGAACTCCCCCTGCTCCACCATGCGCGGCGGGTCGACCTTGTTCCGGATCCCGTAATCGACGGCAGCGAGGATCGCCGCCGTTACGAGAAAGGGATTCGCATCGGCGCCGGCGACGCGGTGCTCGAAACGCAGGTTATTGCTGTCGGAGCTGGGAATACGGAGGGCTACGACGCGATGGTTGACACCCCAGTTCGGTTCGACCGGAGCAAACATGTCCGGGCGTAGCCGCCGGTAGGAATTGACGTTCGGCGCGAAAATTGCCGTCGACTCCGGCATCAGCTTCAGCATGCCGCCAACCGCATGACGCAACCGTGCGGAGAAGGGCGGCACCGCCAGGGAATCGCGTCCCTGCGAGAACCAGTTCTTTCCGTCCTCGTCGTACATGCTCATGTGAATGTGCAGGCCGTTCCCTGAATCGTCGGCGAAGGGCTTCGCCATGAAACAGGCCACCATGCCGTGTTTGCGGGCCGCGGCCTTGACGATGCGTTTCAGCAGCAAGGCATGGTCACAGGCCAGCATCGGGTCGTCGATGTGCCGCAGGTTGATCTCGAACTGTCCCTGCGCGTATTCGGAAATGGCTGCGTCCGCTGGAACGCTCTGCGCCTCGCACCATGCATACACGTCATTGATGAAGGGCTCGACCTCCCAAAGGTCATCGGGGTGATACACCTGGGCACCCGGCTGGGGCACCCCGATACCCGGGACGCGGGCGATGCAGGGAGTGGGCGTATCGGTATCGTCGTGCAACAGGTAGAACTCGAGTTCTGTGGCCATGACGATGCGCACGCCGCGCTTGCGAAACGGTGCGGCCGCGCTTTCAAGTACGGCCCGGGAATCGCCGAAAAACGGGCGCCCGTCGTCAAAGTTGAGACGGAACAGGGCCTGGCCGGTCGGCCGCTCGGCCCAGGGTACCGGCACGATGGAGCCCGGGACCAATACGGCTGGCACGTCCGGGTCGCCGTCTGCCTCGGTGTACCGCATCCCGGAGATTGTCTCGCCGAGCGAGCTCAGCATCGTCGCGCCTCCGCAAAAGAAGAAGCCGTCGCTGCAAACCTTGTCGAAATCGTGCCTGCGAATGCGTTTCCCTTTCAGGATGCCGTGGATATCGGGGATCAGGAGTTCTATAGTCTCGGTGTCCGGGTGCCGGCTCAAAAAGCGCTTCAATTCCGTCTTAAGCGACCCCGGTTTGTTGCTCGTCATAAAGGCTCCCGCGCCCGGATACAGGCGCACGAGCTTCGCGTATTCGCTGCCTTCCCGCAAGCATCCCGACCGTCCGCCCGGCCGTCCTACCGGCGGACCGCGTGCTAACATCGTCCGAATTACAAACGGCGCCATTTGCCATGCTGACGCCGGCGCCGGAACGGCGGGTAGTGGTTCCGGTTCCGCGGGCCAAGTATCCTAGTGCTCCCCAGGTGCCAGAGAAGGAGAAACGGGGTCCGTCCCCATATGTGTTCCAGACCGGTTATAGGAGTTCCGGCCGACCGCCGCGTGCTCGATCCGCATCCCTTTCACATGGCCGGGGAAAAGTACCTCAAAGCGCTGGTGGATGGCGCGGCTGCACTGCCCCTGATCGTGCCTGTGCTGGCCGATCTCGTGGATGTCGACGAGGTACTGTCCCGCTGCGACGGGATACTTCTCACCGGTAGCCCCTCCAATGTCGAACCGCATCACTATGAGGGGGACAGCGCTCGGCCTGGGACCCTGCATGACCCCGATCGCGATGCACTGACGCTGCCGCTGGCGCGCCGGGCGCTCGAGGGAGGAATTCCGTTGTTCGCTGTCTGCCGGGGTTTTCAGGAACTCAATGTCGCCCTTGGCGGTACGCTGCACCAGCACGTGCACGAGGTACCGGGCTTCCACACGCACAAGGAAGATCCCGGGGACCCGCTCGACGTGCAGTACGGCCCGTCACACCCGGTGACGCTGGTCGCCGGCGGCATGTTGCGCAAGCTCTCGGCGACAGACACGGTCATGGTGAATTCCCTGCACAGCCAGGGTGTCCGGCGTCTTGCCGACGGCGTCACCGTGGAGGCAATAGCGGACGACGGACTCGTCGAGGCGTTCAGCGTCGACGCTGCGCCCGCATTTGCGCTCGCCGTGCAATGGCACCCAGAGTGGCAGGTGACTTCAAATCCTTTCTCAATGAAACTTTTCAAGGCCTTCGGCGATGCGTGCCGCGAGCATGCTGCCGGACGACAGGTGTAACGTGAATGACAAAGATGTTTTCCAGACCTGGTTTCGCGAGCGCTCGATAGAGGACGTCGAAGCGTTCGTGCCCGACATGGCGGGCGCCGCCCGCGGCAAGGTATTGCCGGCCCACAAGTTCGGCGTCGGCGCGATGAAGATGCCGGAAGCGATTTTCAGCCAGACCGTCTCCGGGGAGTACGTCGAGAACAAGAATAACGTCGAGGACCGCGACATGCTGCTCGTGCCCGACCCGGCCACCTTGCGGCCCGTACCCTGGGCCAATGACCCGGCCGCCTCGGTGTTCCTCGACTGCTACCGGCGGGACGGCAGCAGTGTCCAAACCAGTCCGCGCAACGTGCTGCGGAACGTACTGGCCAAATACGAGGCTCGCGGCTGGACTCCGCTGGTCGCTCCGGAAGTGGAGTTCTACCTGATCAGCCCGCATTCAGACCCGAATGTGGAGGTCGAGCCGCCCGAGGGCCGCCTCGGCTGGACGGACGGGGCGCGCCAGCCTTACAGCATCGACCAGATGAACGATTTCGATCCTTTCATCAATCGCGTGTACGAGTATTGCGAAATACAGGGGATCCAGGTCGATGCGCTGTCGCAGGAGGCGGGACCGGCGCAGTTCGAGATCAACTTCCTCCACGGCAACCCGATCGACCTCGCAGACCAGGTGTTCCTATTCAAGCGCACTATTCGTGAGGCGGCCATCGAACACGAGATGCATGCAACGTTCCTGGCCAAGCCGATGAGCGAAGATGCCGGAAGCGCACTCCATATTCACCAGAGCGTCGTGGACCGTGACGGAAACAACATCTTCTCGAAACCCGACGGGACGCCGAGCGATAATTTCTACGGGTTCCTTGCCGGATTGCAGGCCTACGTACCCGGCGCAATGCTCATTTTCGCGCCGTACGTCAACTCTTTCAAACGCTTTCTGAACCCCTGGGACTCCCCCGTCAACCTTGCCTGGGCCATCGATAACCGGACCGTTGGACTGCGTGTGCCGGACTCGGTCCCGGAGGCGCGCCGCATCGAGAACCGTCTTGGCGGCTCGGATGTGAACCCATATCTCGCCCTGGCTGCGACGCTCGCCTGTGGGTACCTCGGGATGGTCGAGGGGCTGAAGCCGACGGAGCCGATAGAAGGGAGTGCCTACGGCAGTGCGTTCGCCTTGCACCGTCACATCCTTTCCGCGATCGAGGCCTTCGGCAAGAGCGAGGCCATGCGCAGCATGCTGGGCGACGAGTTCGTGAGCCTCTATTGCGCACTCAAGGAACTCGAGTACATGGAGTTCCAGGAAATCATTACGCCCTGGGAGCGCGAGATCCTGATGTTCAACGTCTAGGACAGGCGGGAGCAGGACGCGGGGACGGCCCGTCGGCTAGAATTCCGTCGGTATACGAAACACTGGCGGCGCCTGGCTGGCGCCGATCGAGGTCAATATGGCTGCAATCGAAAAACCGTCGGGCAGACAGGCGCGGTCGCGCGCCGACTGGCAGGAACTGGATCGTGAGCATCACCTGCATCCGTTTACCGACCACAAGGACCTGCACAGGAAGCGGTCACGCATCATCGTTCGCGCAGAGGGCTGCTATATCTACGATGCCGACGGCAACAAGATTCTCGATGGCATGTCGGGGCTGTGGTGCGTGAATTCGGGCTACGGCCGCGAGGAATTGGTGGAAGCGGCGGCAGCGCAAATGCGCGAACTGCCCTATTACAATAATTTCTTCCAGTGTGCGCACCCGCCCGCGATCGAGCTTGCGTCGTTGCTGACCGAGGTGAGCCAATCGCAGTTCAAACATGTGTTTTTCGCCGGCTCGGGGTCGGAGGCGAATGACACCATCGTCCGCATGGTCCGCCGCTACTGGGATCTCATGGAGCAGCCAGAGCGGCGAATCATCATCAGCCGGAAGAATGCCTACCACGGGTCGACGGTCGCCGCGGCAAGTCTCGGCGGCATGAAACCGATGCACGAGCAGACGGTGCGCCTACCCGATGTCGTGCACGTCGACCAACCTTACTGGTTCGGCAGTGATCGCAGACTTGCGCCGCAGGAGTTCGGGCTCGCGATGGCCCGCCGCATCGAGGAGGCCATTAATGAGCTGGGTGCCGAAAAGGTTGCCGCGTTCATCGGGGAACCGGTCCAGGGTGCGGGCGGCGTCATTATCCCGCCCGCGAGTTACTGGCCGGAAGTGCAGCGGATTTGCGAAGACTACGGGATCCTGCTGATTTCCGACGAGGTCATCACCGGTTTCGGCCGCCTTGGGGAATGGTTCGGCGCCGACTACTTCGGTACCCGGCCCGATTTCATGCCGTTCGCGAAAGGTGTGACATCCGGCTACCTCCCGCTCGGCGGCGTTTTCGTCAGCGATCGCGTCTGCGACGTGCTGGTTGAGCGCGGCGGGGAGTTCTACCACGGCTATACCTACTCGGGTCATCCGGCGGCATGTGCCGTTGCGATCGCAAATCTCAGGATTCTGAAAGACGAGAAATTGATCGATCGGGTGCGGGACGACATCGGTCCGTACCTGCAGGAAAAGTGGGCGACCCTCGCCGATCATCCGCTGGTCGGCGAAGCACGCATGATTGGATTGATGGGCGCGATAGAAATCGTCCAGGCGAAGGAGCCTATGGAGCGCTATCCCCAGAGCCGGGGCGCCGGCGTCTTGTGCCGGGATTTCCTGGTGGCGAATGGCGTCGTGCTGCGCGCTGTCGGCGATACGATCATCGGCGCACCGCCTTTCACGCTTTCACGGACGGAAGCCGATGAACTCGTGGAGAAAGCGTGGCTCGGCCTCGAGCTCACACGAAAGGCATTGGCGGCCTGAGCAGACGGCCATCCGGACAATTGCGGACGATTGCCGTCTTCGAGAGCGTTCAGCCCACGGACCTCTCGATCGCGGCGGCATAATCGCCTTTCGGACGGATGCCGACAAAGGTATCCACGATCTGTCCCTTGTCGAACAGGATGACCGTGGGAATCGATCGTATCCCGTAGCGAGCCGCGACCTCGTGGTTCGTATCCACATCGACCTTTGCGACCCGGACGCGGCCTGCGAAATCCTCCGAGAGCGATTCGATGACCGGCCCCAGCGCGCGACAGGGTGCGCACCACTCCGCCCAGAAGTCGACCAGCACGGGGGTCTCCGAGCGCAGTACCTGCTCGCCGAAGTCCTTGTCGGTTACGGCTAACGGGCGGTTTGCGGATTGATTCATAATCGGCTCCTTTGCCGGATTGCATCGGGAATGGTCGGGATGTCCAGCCCCGGATGTGGGACGTCACTCTCGGGTTTCAAGTATTGAGCCGGCCTGAATGAACCTCAACGAACAACTTGACTTCCTGGAACGCCACCGGGCGCGCGGGACACCGATCGCGCTCGCGACAGTGTTCGAAACCGCCGGCTCAACATACAGCAAAGCCGGCGCGCGAATGCTGATCGACGGCGAGGGCCTTTTCCGCGGCATGCTCTCGGGCGGCTGTCTCGAGGGGGATCTCGCGATGCGGGCGCGCGTTGCAATCGAGTCCGGTTCGGTCCAGTACGCTTCCTACGATCTCGGCGCGGACAATGACGAACTCTGGGGCATGGGTGTGGGCTGCGACGGCGTCATGCGCGTGATGTTGCAACCGGCCCGTGCGGCGGAGGACTACGCGCCCGCGTCGTTTATCCTGGACTTACAGGGGGGGCGAGACCCGGTCTCCGTCCTGACCTGTATCGAGTCAACGAGCACGGCGGTTCCCGCGGGCAGCGTCGTCGCGCGTGCGGGCAAGCGCCTGCAGGCGACCCGGGAGGCCGGGCCTCTCGCAGAACTGTTTGATACGGAGCCCTTACGCGCATGGCCTCGCCCCGGCACGGGCCATAGTTTCAGCGTGGCATCGGGCGGTGAACGGATGCTCGTGCTTGCAGACAGTGTTCCGCCCGTGCCGCGGGTTCTCGTGCTGGGAGCGGGTCCGGATGCCGTGCCATTGGTCCGCTTCGCCGCGAATCTCGGCTGGCGATGCACGGTCTGCGATCACCGGCCGGCGTACGTGGAAGGCAATGACTTCAGTGCGGCCGATGAGAGGTATTGTGCGCCGGCCGAGGAACTTGCGCGGCGGCTCGTGCTCGGCCAGTTCGACATGGCCGTCATCATGAGTCACCACCTGGCAAGCGATCGCGCTTATTTGCGGCAGCTCGCCAAAGCCGCCATACCGTACATCGGCCTGCTCGGCCCGCCTGGCCGGCGTGAACGGCTGCTGGCGGACCTGGGTGAACTTAGGGAGGGACTCGACCGGCGCCTGCACGGCCCCGCGGGACTCGACCTGGGAGGGCGGGGACCGTCACCTATCGCCTTGTCGATCATTGCCGAAATGCAATTGCACCTCGCGGGTGTGTACGCGGATGGCGAGGGCGGAGGCGCGCCAGGGAATCTGACGGGTAAAACGGAAGCGGACTAGGCGACTTCGTCCCGGCGCCGTTCCGGTAGGAAACACTGGATGATCATGTCGGACAGCTCGTGGAGCGCGCCGTCGGCGTTGAAATCGATGTCGCTCGTCTCCTTGATTTCGAGCCCGAGTGCCAGCAAGCCACCGGCCGATACCCGGATGAGGTTGTAGAGCAGGGCAGGGTTGCCAGACGGCGCAATCCCCAGGCGCTGCAGTTCCTCAATGTAAGCGACCGACTCCCGAAACAGGGGTCGCAGGTGTTTTTCGATGAGCCAGTCGAGCCGGTCGCTCGGGTAGCTCGCTTCCTGCATGATGATCTTGTGCAGAGCCGGGTGCTCGTGCGCGTATCGCACGTAGGTGCGAACCAGCGTTTCGGCGCGACGGCGCGGTTCCGAGGGCGGAATGTCACTCATGACCTTGCCCAGGGACTTCGCAAAGTCGAGGAAGATGCGGTCTGTTGCCGCCCGCCACAGAAGTTCCTTGTTCTTGAAGTGGTAGGTAATCAGGGGGTGGTGCACACCGGCACGGTCGGCGATTTCGCGGGTGGACGTGCCCTTGAAGCCGTTTTCTGAAAACGCTTCGGTCGCCGCATCCAGCAACTTATGTTGAGTCACGATCGAGCGCTGTTGTTGCTTTCGATGGGCGCCGCTTTCGGGTCCAACTGCTTGACTTACCACGACTTTGCTACTCTTTTGCCCTTTTTACCAAGTCTAGAGTAGCCTTATTTCGCGCCTTAGTCCACCCGGACCGCTTTTTCGTTTTGGTATAAAATGACCACACTGGACGCGCGATTCGCGCTATTCCAGGGCAAACATCAGCCGTACGCCCGCCTGCCGCTCCACCACCTGCCCGTTTTCGACTATGGGCTCGAACTCCCAGTCCTCGACGGCGCGCAGGGCGGCATTGACGAACATGTCGCCCGGGTCCGCGGCGCGGACTTCGATGCTACCGGTCGTCCCGTCAGCTTTGACGGTAAATGCGACATCGACCCATCCGGACAGGTTGCGGCGCTCCGCCAAACGCGGGTACTTCGGCGCCACGTATTTGACCCGTGTCAGTTCGCTGATCGCGAGGAGTGTGTCCTGTCGTGCCGTTGCATCGTTCCCGGGGTCGGACACGACATTGCTTTCACTATTATTGTCATCGTTGTCGCCGTCGGCTTCTACACCCGCAGCGGCTGCCGTACTCTCTCCCGCATCCGGCACGGTTGCCGCGAGCGTTTGTTGTTCGCTGCCTACGGAGGCGCGGCGTTCCGCTTCCGCCCTTTCATTGGCCAGGCGCTGCTCCTCTGCCTTCTGTCCGGCTGCCCGTTCAGCGTCGCGCGTGCGTTGCTGATCAAGTGCACGCTCGCGTGCTGCCGCGAGCGCCTGGTTCGCGTCTGCGAGCCCGGCACTCGACGGGTCAAGACGAGCAGCTTCTTCGAGCAGTTGCGCTGCCGGGTTGAACCTGGACGAATCGATTTCCGTTCGCGCCTGCAGCACCAGCTTGGACGCAATGGCGGACAGACCCTGTTGCGCAAGAATGTTGCCCGGGTCGGTCGACAGCACGAGGTCGTAAAAATAGCGGGCATTGTCGTTCGCAGGCGTTATCAGGCTGCCTTGCTCCAGACGTTGAGCGGCGCGGGCAAGCACGTCGTCGACGCGCTCTTCGCTGCGAGCCGTGGCCAATTCCTGGGCCAGTGCCTCGATCTCCGACTTATCGGCTACATCGAGCGACCGGGCCGCAGCAATCGCATTGGCCGCATCCTCGAAGCGTGAGTCGCGCAACGCCGCCCTGCCGGCGTCCACGTATTCGCGAAGCTGCATTTGCGACAGTTGAGCAAACAGGAATGGCAGGCGGGTATTGCCGGCGTCGGCGAATGCCACCCGTCCGAGTGCCGCGGCCGCATCACTGGCGCGTCGTTCGAGCAAGGCGGATTCCGCCATCCGGAGTGCTTCGTCAACGACGGCGGCAAGTTCCGCACTGGCCATCGCATTGCCGGGCATCGCCGACAGCGCGGCCATATACAGTTCAATGGCATTGCTGCCCGGGGGGTTGTAAATCTGGCCGGCCTGGCGTGCGAGGCGGGCTTCGTCCAGCAATTCCTGTCCGCTCGCCTGCGACAGGCCGCCTGCGGCCGGGCGTTCTGAACCCGCTCGCTCCGTGCCGGTCTCTGCGGCCGTTCGCTGCTGGGCGGCCGTCGTGCGTCCCCGGGACGATTCGTCGGAGCCGCCGAACACGAAATACCCGCCGAGGGCCAGAATAAGTACAGTAGCGGCTGCGCCCCCAAAAATTTTCGGCTTGAAGAACGACCAGCCGCTATGGCCCGCAGCGCTGCCGGGCACGCTGCCGGGAAGTGCCGCGGGTGCCGGCGCCGTGTCGCGGCGGCTGGCGATTACGGGCTCGATACGTTGCTCGGGGACCTTGTCCGCCGGCTTCTCACGCTTCTTCGTCAGGACCTTGCCGAGGTTGCTGACCAGGCCCGTCATGGTTTCGGTGAAACTCGAATCGTCGCTTCCAAAGGCGCCA
>JBGTLY010000054.1:0-24505 GCA_041743865.1 Woeseiaceae bacterium | reverse complement strand
GGCGAGGACCGCTACGCGGCCGCCGCGGCGGCCGCCGCCGCCCTGGAGATACCGCTCGATATGCTGCAGCAGACGGAGCCCTGGTTCGCCGCGATTACGGTGGAACAGTTGGTGTTATTGCGTCTCGGATTCAACCCGCTGCTGGGCGTGGAAATGCACCTGGCAGCGAAAGCGGGCCAGGACGAGAAGCCGATCGCTGGCCTCGAAACGCCCGATGAGCAGTTGCGCTTTCTCGACGGGCTGTCGACCGAAGCACAGATCGATCTGCTTCTTCAGACGCTGTCCGAAGGCCGCGACGTAAAGGACGAGATGGATCAGCTGGTTGCCGCGTGGCGCCGCGGCGACGTTGCATTTCTCGAAGCGTTCATGCTCGCCGACCTGCGCGAATCTACGGAACTTTATGAGACCATCGTGGCCCGGCGAAACCGTGAGTGGGTCGACGATGTCCTTGTCCTGCTCGAGGACGAGAAGGACTACCTGCTGGTTGTCGGCGCATTCCACCTGATTGGCGACGACGGACTCCCGGCACTGTTGCGAGATCGAGGCATCGAGACGAGGCAAATGCATGAATCTCTATGAGGACGCGCGCAAAGTCATTGCGGGTGGCGTCAATTCGCCGGTACGGGCATTCGCAGGCGTAGGCGGCGACCCGGTATTTTTTAAGAGCGCGAGCGGTGCCTGGGTCGAAACGGAAGACGGGCGCCGCCTGATCGATTACGTCGGTTCCTGGGGACCCATGATCCTGGGCCACTGCGATCCGGACGTGCTCGACGCCGTTGTCCGTACCGCGACGAACGGGCTGAGCTTCGGGGCGCCCTGCGTGCTCGAGACGCGCATCGCCGAAAAGATCTGTGCACTGATGCCGTCGATCGAACGCCTGCGCATGGTCAGTTCCGGCACCGAGGCCACGATGAGTGCAATCCGGCTTGCGAGGGGCTACACCGGGCGTGACAGGATCATCAAGTTCGAAGGCTGCTATCACGGGCATTCAGACTCGCTCCTGATCAAGGCCGGGTCGGGTGCCCTCACGCTTGGCGTCCCCAGCTCGCCTGGCGTTCCGGCGGGGCTCGCCGCGCACACGCTCACGCTGCCGTTCAATGACAGCAACGCAGTGCGGAAAGCGTTCGATCGTTTCGGCAGTAAGATCGCGTGCGTTATCGTCGAACCCATCGCCGGCAACATGAACATGGTCCTGCCTGTCGCGGGATTTCTCGAGACGCTAAGCGAGGCTTGTAACGACGCCGGCGCCTTGCTGATATTCGATGAGGTGATGACCGGTTTCCGGGTCGCCAAAGGCGGTGCGCAGGCCCTATACGGAATCAAGCCCGATCTGACGACACTCGGCAAGATCGTCGGCGGCGGTATGCCGGCAGCTGCGTTCGGTGGGCGTGCGGATGTCATGCAGAGCCTTGCGCCGGACGGTCCCGTCTACCAGGCGGGCACCCTGAGCGGAAACCCGGTCGCGATGGCCGCGGGGCTCGCAACCCTCGAAAAGCTGGATGCACCGGGATTCCAAGAATCCCTGGAGGCGAAGACCCGGGCACTGGCGAGCGGGCTTGCCCGCGCTGCCAACGATGCCGGTGTGCCGCTCGCCACCGTGGCGATGGGCGGGATGTTTGGTTTTGTCTTCACGGCCGATGGACCTGTAACGAGCTTTGCACAGGTCGCAGCCGCCGACATCAAGCGCTTCCGCCGCTTTTTCCACGGCATGCTCGAAGCTGGCGTGTACTTTGCGCCGTCAGCGTACGAGGCCGGCTTCGTGTCAGCGGCACACGGCGAGGCAGAAATCGGCCAGACACTCGACGCCGCCCGCCTCGTCTTTGCAGACCTCGCCGGCTAGGAGCGAGCAAAAATCCACACATGCCGGTGTGAGCCGGCACGCCGGCCGGTACTCGTCTCAGGCGGGCGTCCGTACAGTCTCGAGCAGTTGTGTAACGAGGTGCAGGCGCTCCTCGGCCGTGCTGTGTTCGAGGCAAGCCTGCTTTTGCTCGAGATCGAGCGGCAATACCTCGACAAAACGCCAGGTCACCCACCCGGCATCGTCGTAACGTCGCTCCAGCGACTCATAGAGCCGGCCCAGGTCGTCCAGCACGCCAGCGAGCAGGGTCGCAATACCCCGGCACTGGTCGGGGAGAGGCGTCGGCGGCTCATCCGGCAAGAGATCCACGTCGGCGACATTCAGCCCGTCGCGCTGTCGCTCCGTGGTCCGCAAGCGGAAGCGCTGTTCTCCAACGGCCGTCACGCCAAGTAAGCCGTCGCTTCCCTGGTACCAGTCGGTGATCCGGGCAAGTGTCCCGACATCGAAGGTCGTCGCTGGCCCGGCTTCACGACCTTCCCGGATCAGCAGGACGCCAAACGGAGCATCCGAACGCATGCGTTCGCTGATCATGTCGATGTAACGCGTCTCGAAGATCCGAAGTGGCAGCGGGCCGCCCGGAAACAGCACGGTATTCAGTGGAAAGAGTGGTATGCGCACACCCCGATTATAGGCGAACCCTGCAATCGTGCCGGTTCATGCCCGCACCTGGCTTCCGCGTACCCGCTGCAGTAGCGCCGTCAGCGTCTGCCTGGCGCCCCCGAAGCCGCCATTACTCATGAAGACGACCTGGTCGCCCCCGCGCAGCCGGGTCGACATGTCGGTGACCAGCCGGTCGTAGTCATCGAATGCACGAAGCTTGTCGCCCAGCACCGTCAGCGTGGCGTCGAAACCGGCGCTCATGCCGCGGGGCCGGTACAGCCAGACAAGGTCGGCCTCCGCCAGGGAATCCCGCAGCTCCTCGTTGTGCACGCCGAGCTTCATCGTATTCGAGCGAGGCTCGATCGCCACGACGAGCCGCCGCCCGGGGTGGCGTCGCCGCATGGCGCTCAGAGTGCGCCGAATCGCGGTCGGGTGATGGGCAAAATCATCGAAGATTGCGACATCCGCAACCGTAGCAGTACGCTCCATGCGGCGCTTTACGCCGTCAAAGCGCGACAATGCATCAACGGACTGTTCGAGACCGATACCGGCCGAGCGAACGGCCGCAATGGCCGCCACGGCGTTCTCGAGGTTGTGTTCGCCGCTCTGGCGCCAGCGCGCGCTGGCTCCCCCGGCCGCACCTGGCCCGCGCACGGTAATGCGGCGCTCCTGGGCATCCGCGAAGCGACCGGCCCAGTCGGCGTCGTCCTCGAGCCCGAAACTCTCCCGCGGCGTCCAGCATCCCATCGACAGCAGTGTGGCCAGGTTTGTGTCCACCGCATTCACCAGCACGCGCCCGCTGCCCGGCACGGTGCGGAGCAGTTGGTGAAACTGCCAGATGATGGCGTCGAGATCCCTGTAAATGTCGGCGTGGTCGTACTCGAGGTTGTTCAGGATCAGGGTGTTCGGCCGGTAGTGTACGAACTTTGCGCGCTTGTCGAAGAAGGCGGTGTCGTATTCGTCGGCCTCGACAACAAAATAGCCGCCCTTTCCAAAGCGCGCCGAAACGTCGAAGTTTGCCGGAATACCGCCGATCAGGAATCCGGGTTCGAGTCCGGCATCCTGCAGGATCCAGGCGAGCATGCTCGACGTCGTCGTCTTTCCATGGGTGCCGGCAACCGCGAACACGTGCCGGCCCCGCAGTACGTGATCGGCCAGCCATTGCGGTCCCGACTGGTAGGGAATGTCCCGGTCGAGCATCGCCTCGACCACGGGCGTGCCGCGCGTCATTACATTGCCAACCACGACGCAGTCCGGCGGCTCGTCGAGCTGGCCGGCGTCGAACCCTTCGTGGATATCGATGCCGAGATTCTTGAGTTGCGTGCTCATCGGCGGGTACACGTTCGCATCGCAACCGCTGACTCGATGGCCCGCGGCCGCTGCGAGCGCGGCCACGCCGCCCATGAACGTTCCGCAAATCCCGAGAATGTGAATGTGCATAGAGGTTGCGCGCTCCGCCTGCGGTCCGGCTTTTGTCCGTAACCGGCATCAATCTTCGCATGTTAACCTTTCGTGATGCCTGCCTACACGTACGTTGACCGGCCCGAACAGGCCATTGCCGTTATCGAGGCCCAGGAGGTCGTGGGTGTCGATACCGAGTTCATGCGGGAAAAGACCTTTTACGCTCAGCTATGCCTGGTACAGGTCGCCGCCGGGGCGCAAATCCTTATTGTGGACCCGCTTTCCATGCAGGATACCGGCCGCTTCTGGGACGCGTTGCTCGCGCGGGAATGGGTGTCGCATTCCGCACGACAGGATATCGAAGTCATCTACCAGAGCGCCGGGTGCATGCCGGTCGCCCTGTTCGACACGCAGATCGCAGCGGCCCTCCTTGGCTACCAGCCGCAGCTCGGGTATGCCGGCCTCATCAAAGCCCTGTTCGACGTGGATCTGCCGAAACTGCACACCCGGGCGAACTGGGCAATCCGGCCCCTGCCCGAAGCCTACCTTGCGTATGCCGCGGAGGACGTCGAATTCCTGTTGCCCGCAAGGGAACGGCTGGCCGACCGCCTCGACGAGAAAGGGCGGCTGGGCTGGGCCATCGACGATTCGCGTTTGTTACTCGACCCCGCTCTGTATGCCGCCGACCCGTTACTCGCCGCGCAGCGCCTGAAGAGCCTCAGCAAGCTCGGGGGGGCGCGCCGCGCGGCAGCGGCCGCTCTCGCGGCATGGCGCGAAACCGACGCCATCGAGCGCAACCTGCCGCGGCAGTGGATATTAAAGGATGCCGTTCTGACGGACATCGCCGTCAGGCTGCCGGCGAATACCGCGGAGCTGGAGCGAATCGAAGGCCTGCCGCCGAAGATCATCAAGCGCGCCGGGGATGTATTACTCGCAGCCGTTGCCAGTGCCCGCGACCAGGCGGACGTCGGTGCAGAGCCTCAGCGGCGCCGTCGCGGCGGCCCGGACGAAGAGCAGAAATCCGTGCTGCTGGCGATGCAGGCCCGGGTAGCCGAATGCGCAAACGACCTCGGCGTCGCCGCCGAAACTATCGCCTCCAAAAAGGAACTGTCCGCGGTCATCCTCGAGGGCGAGCGCAATGCCCGTGTCTTTACCGGATGGCGCAAATCGCTGATCGGCGACCAGCTCGCGCGAATGCTATGACGCCATCCGCTCGCGATTCATCCAAGTGCATCAAGGATCCGGTGGTTGACCTCGTCGACTGAGCCGTCGGCGTCGACGGCGGTCAGGCAGCCTCGCTTTTTATAGAACTCGACGACCGGCTCGGTGTTCGTCCGGTACACATCGAGGCGGTTCCTGATCGTGTCTTCCCTGTCGTCGTCCCGGCGGATGAGTTCGCCACCCGACCGGGTGCATTCGTCCAGTTCGGTTTGCGGAGAAAAATAGACGTTCAGGACCTTGCCGGTCGTGGAGCACGTGCGCCGGCCTGTCAATCGCTTCATGAGGATGTCGAAATTCACGTCTATGAGTATGGCGGCATCGAGCGGTGCGCCAAGCTCGTCGAGAAGTTCCTCGAGATCCAATGCCTGCTGACGGGTGCGTGGAAAACCGTCAAGTATGAACCCGTCGCCCGCATCTGCCCGCGCGAGGCGCTCGGCAATGATGCCGAGCATGATGTCGTCAGAGACGAGGTTGCCTGCATCGATCGTCGATTTCGCCTTCTGGCCGAAGCGGGTTCCGGCCGCCACGGCTTCCCTTAGCATGTCGCCCGTCGATATGTGCGGCACATGCTTCAGTCCCGCGAGGATCTTGGCCTGCGTTCCCTTGCCCGAACCCGGGGCGCCCAGCAGTACGATTCTCATGCCTTGTCAATTCTCGCTTCGCGGATCGTGCCGGCGGACCGCTTCCGTCGGGGCGAGGTACGCTACCGGCAATGACAACGGAGGTCAATCACTCGCCGGAAAGCTGCTGAAGCCCGGACCTGTTTCCGCTATGCTTTCGCGCGTCCGAACAGATCTGGATATCGCAGAATGCATGCCATGAATGCCTTTTACGCCCAGTCGGGCGGAGTCACCGCCGTGATCAACACGTCCGCCTGCGGTGTCATAGAAACCGCTCGGAAGCATAAGAACCGGATTGCGAACGTCTACGCGGGTCGCAATGGAATCATCGGCGCCCTGACAGAGGACATGATCGATACGAGTCGGGAATCGGCGGCCGCCATCGCGGCCTTGAAAAACATGCCGGGCGGCGCCTTCGGCTCCGCACGTTACAAGCTGAAAGGTATCGAGGAAAACAAGGCAGAGTATGAGCGCCTGATCGAAGTGTTCCGGGCACATGAAATCGGCTATTTCTTCTACAATGGCGGCAACGACTCCATGGATACGGCCCATAAGGTGTCGTTGATCTCCAGGGACCTCGGCTTCCCGGTCGCTGCGATCGGTATCCCGAAGACGGTCGACAATGATCTCCCGGTGACCGACAACTGCCCCGGGTTCGGATCGGTAGCGAAGTATGTGGCTGTCTCGACGCGCGAGGCCGCGATGGACGTCGCGTCGATGGCCAGCACGTCGACCAAGGTGTTCATCCTGGAAGTGATGGGCCGGCATGCCGGCTGGATCGCGGCTGCCGGAGGGCTCGCCGGATCAACGCCCGAAGAGGCGCCACACATCATCCTGTTCCCGGAGATTCCGTTTGACCAGGAGGCATTCCTCGCCCGCGTCAGGACCTGCGTGGAAACTTACGGCTACTGCGTTATCGTCGTAAGCGAGGGCGCGGCATACGAGGACGGCCGCTTCCTCGCGGAAGCAGGGACTCGCGATGCGTTCGGGCACGCCCAGCTGGGCGGCGTGGCGCCGGTCGTTGCCGGCATCGTCCGTGACCAGCTCGGCTACAAGTACCACTACGCCGTCGCCGATTATCTCCAGCGTGCCGCGAGACATATCGCGTCGGCGGTCGACGTGGAACAGGCCTACGCGGTGGGCCGCGAGGCGGTCCGCCTCGCACTCGCCGGTAAGAACGCCGTCATGCCGGTCATCAAGCGGCGATCGGACAGCCCGTATCGCTGGTCCGTCGAGTCGGCGCCGTTGTCCCGCATTGCCAACAAGGAGAAGATGCTGCCCCGTCGCTACATCACAAAAGACGGATTCGGCATCACCGAGGCGTGCCGGACGTATTTGCAGCCATTGATCAAGGGCGAGGATTATCCACCTTATGTCAACGGCTTACCCAAATATCCCCGACTGAAGAACGTCGCGGTAGCGAGAAAGTTACAGAACAAATTTATGGTATGATCCGCGGCCTGCCGCGTTCCGCCAACATCAAAGAAATCAAAAAAACAGAAATCATGATTGCCCGGGCACCGCGCCAATCATCGGTGTTTGCCTGTCGCAGGATATTGATTCAATGAAAGAGCCTGGGGGTAAATAATGACTAGTGAAATGGCACTGTGGCTGTCGATCGGCGCAGGCGTCGTCGCCATCCTGTTCGGCGGGCTTTCCGCACAGTGGATTCTGAAGCAGCCGGCCGGCAACGACCGCATGCAGGAAATCGCAAAGGCAATCCAGGAAGGCGCGAACGCCTACATGAATCGCCAGTACACGACGATCGGCATCGTCGGCGTCGTCCTGTTCCTGGTGCTGGGCTTTGTCCTTGAATGGGAGACCGCCGTCGGCTTCGCGGTCGGCGCCATCTTCTCCGCGCTCGCAGGCTACATAGGCATGTACGTCTCGGTGCGGGCCAACGTCAGGACAGCGCAGGCAGCGACCCACGGTGTCAATCCGGCACTGAACGTGGCGTTCCGCGGCGGCGCCATTACCGGCCTCCTCGTGGTTGGGCTCGGGCTCCTCGGAGTTGCCGGTTACTATCTGCTCCTCCTGAAGCTCGGGGCGACGACCGATGACGCGATACATGCACTGGTGGGGCTCGCGTTCGGTGGCTCACTGATTTCGATTTTTGCGAGGCTAGGCGGCGGCATTTTCACTAAGGGCGCCGACGTCGGCGCAGATCTCGTCGGCAAAGTGGAAGCGGGCATTCCCGAAGACGACCCGCGCAATCCCGGGGTCATTGCCGACAACGTCGGCGACTGCGCCGGTATGGCGGCCGACCTGTTCGAAACCTATGCCGTCACGATCATCGCGACGATGTTGCTAGGCGGCATGATCGCAACGACCTATGGCGCCTCAGCGATCGTCTACCCGCTGGTCCTCGGTGCCGTCTCGATCGTGGCATCGATCATCGGCACGTTCTTCGTCAAGACCTCGGACGGAGGCAAGATCATGGGGGCCCTGTACAAGGGCATGATCGTTTCCGGCGCACTGGCGGCCATCGCCTTCTATTTCGTGACGGACGCCATGCTCGGCGACACCGGGCGGGCCATGAACATCTATTGCTCGGCATTGATCGGCCTCGGCCTGACGGCCGCGATGGTGGTCGTTACCGAGTACTACACCGGCACGGACTACAAGCCGGTCAGGACGATCGCGAATGCTTCGCTCACCGGTGATGCGACGAACATCATTGCGGGACTCGGTATCTCGATGAAAGCGACGGCCCTGCCCGTGCTCGCGGTCTGCCTGAGCATCTGGGGCGCGTTCGCCCTGGCTCCGGCCGGGGATACGCTGGCGGGCCTGTACAACATCGCTATTGCAGCGACCGCGATGCTGTCGATGACCGGTGTGGTCGTGGCCCTCGACGCATTCGGGCCCATCACCGATAACGCCGGCGGCATCGCGGAAATGTCGGACCTTCCCCCGGACGTTCGCAACATTACGGATCAGCTGGACGCCGTCGGCAATACGACCAAGGCCGTGACCAAGGGATATGCCATCGGCTCCGCAGGCCTCGCGGCCCTGGTACTTTTTGCGGATTACACGAATGCGCTGGCCAAGGAAGGCATTGATGCCGTCTTCATGCTGAATGACCACCTGGTGATCATCGGCTTGTTCATCGGCGGACTTGTCCCCTACCTGTTCGGCGCTATGGCGATGGAAGCGGTCGGGCGCGCTGCCGGCGCTGTCGTCAACGAAGTTCGCCGCCAGTTCCGGGAGATCCCGGGAATCATGGACGGGACGGGCAAGCCGGACTACAGCCGCGCGGTCGATTTGCTGACCAAAGCCGCGATCCGGGAGATGATCGTACCGAGCCTCCTGCCCATTCTCGTCCCGTTGGCCGTCGGCCTGCTGCTCGGGCCGAAGGCGCTGGGTGGCTTGCTGCTCGGCACGATCATCACCGGGCTCTTCGTCGCCATTTCGATGACAGCGGGCGGCGGGGCCTGGGACAACGCGAAGAAGTACATCGAGGATGGGAACTGCGGCGGCAAGGGTTCCTATGCACACAAAGCGGCAGTGACCGGTGATACCGTCGGGGATCCGTACAAAGACACCGCCGGGCCTGCGATCAATCCGCTCATCAAGATCATCAACATCGTGGCGCTCCTGATGGTGCCGTTACTGGGCTGATTTTCCCTTCATCCGGCGGTGTTCCGCCGGCGGGTGAAACTTCAGTAGCGCAATCTGCGTCGACCGTGCGCGGTACTGGCGCAACCTGATCAGGTCAGGATGCGATGGAATCCGGTCATTGAAGTCGTTCCCAGCGCGGCGGGTGCCTCGACGAAATTTCCCTGGATGAAATCGATCCCGGTATCCCGCAGCCAGTCAAAATCGTCCTGTTGCTCGACCTGCTCGGCAACCACGCGAAATTCCATCTTGCGAGCCAGCTTGATCATTGCAGCCACCATTTCCTGGTTCACTTCGTCGGAGCGCAGATTGCGGGTATAACTGCCGTCGATCTTCAGGTAGTCGATCGGCAGGTGTTTGAGATTCGAGAAAGATCCGAGGCCGCTGCCGAAATCATCGAGCGAAAACTCGCAGCCGATACCGTGCAATACCTCGATGAATCGTTGTGCTTGCTGGACGTTGGCCAGAATCGCACGCTCGGTCACTTCGAAGCAGACGGCACCTGGCGCAACACCCGAGTGATCCAGGGCGTCGACGACATAGCCGAGAAAACTCTCGTCCGAGAGCGTTTGGCCGGACAGATTGATGGCGCAGCTCCGGCTACCCGGAAGCTTCAGTTCTCCGCTCGAGACGGCGGCCAGGGCGGCACTCACGACCCAGCGATCGATCTGTGGCATGAGCTGGTAACGCTCCGCCGGGCGCAGAAACTCTGCGGTTTCGGCATTGCGCCCGCGGGCGTCGGGAAGGCGGATCAGCACTTCCGCAGCGGGACCGGTGTCCGCTGCCCCCGACATCGCGAGAATCGGCTGCACGGCGAGTTCGAACTTGCCTTCCTGTATTGCCTCCTGCAGCCGCCGCAGCCACTGGATATCCCCGCGCTCGCGAGCAATCGCTTCGTCCCGCGCGGAATAAATGTGGACACGACCTCGTCCTTCCTGTTTTGCGACGTAGCAAGCCGAATCTGCGGCGCTGATCGCATCCTGGATCGAACCGCTGGCATTGCTGATTTCGACCAATCCTACAGAGATGCCTATGTTGAAAATCTTGTCATCCCATACGAAACGGTAGTCGCCGACCGCGACGCAGATGTCATTTGCAATCTGACGCGCCTTTTCGATGGGACAGCCGATCAGGAGCGCTCCGAATTCGTCCCCACCCAGCCGGCCGACAAAGTCCGAGTCGCGCACCTTGTCCCTGATCAGTCCGGCGACGTCCCGAAGCATATTGTCGCCCGCCTGGTGGCCACAGCTGTCATTGACCGCCTTGAATCGATCGAGGTCCATGTAAAAAAGTATGTGCGCCGTCAGTTCGGCATGCGCAGAGTGCAACGCCTCTTCGAGGCGTCGCTCGAATTCGCGGCGATTGATCAGTCCCGTGAGGGGATCGTGGGTCGCCTGATAGCTCATTTTGCGCGTCAGTCCGCGAAGTTCGCTGACATCGTGGAAGACGACCACAGTGCCGGAGATGCTGTTGCCCGGGCCGCGTATTGGCGACGCGGTCAGGTCGACAGAGTGCTCCTGTTCATTGTCCCGGCTGATCATGACCGCCCGCCGGCCCATGTTGACGCGACGGCGCATCGCCAGGCAGCGTTCGACCGGGTCACCCAGCGGCCGTCTGTCGGCATCGTCCACCAGTGTGAACAGTTCGCTGACCCGGTGGCCGGCGGCCTCATCCCGATTGACGCCAGTGAAAGATTCGGCGGCAAGGTTCATGTAGTCGATCCGACCGTCATTGTCCGTGGTGATGACACCCTCCGCGATCGATTCGAGTGTGTACTGTGCCTGACGCTTGGAGCGGGACAACGAAACTTCGAGGCTCTTGCGGTGACTGACGTCGCGGGCGATCGTCAGGATCGCAGGTTCCCCGAGATATTCGATGCCGGAACTTTGCGCTTCCACCCAGAGACCCGAGTCGCTCCCACTGATCAACTGGATTTCCAGTCTGCGCGGGACGTCCTCACCCGCGAGGCGTTTAACGACTTGCTTGCGGAACAGGGCTCGATACGCCGGTTTGACGAGGTCAGCAACCTCGCGCCCCGTGAGTTGCGCCGGTTCGAGTCCGAGCAGGGCTGACGCCGATTCGTTCGCCAACAGGATCCTTTCATCGTGAATGAGAACGATCTCGGGTAGGGTCCGGGCGAACTCCCGAAACAGGCGGTCGCGACCCTGAATTTTCTGGTCCCGTTCGCCGAGTGCATCGAAAAGGCGGTTGATCGTTTGGGCAAGTTGGGCAGCAGCGGGATCCGCCGGCACCGACAGCCGGCGTCCCACGGATGAATCGCCCGAGACGACATGCAGTTCAGAATTAAACGCCTGGAGTCGATTTGTCAGTGACCGGCGCGCACGCCATTGCCATAGCGCAATGAGCGAGGCGGCCAGCAATCCGGCCACCAGCGTTATATTCATGATGAGGGCAGCGGAGGACATCACCGGGCCCGCGTTTGGTATCGCTTAAGCGTCATTTGTTATTATGGGCAACCCGACATCCCTCCTTCCCCGGGGAGACATCAGGTCCAAACCGTAGATGTAAGGCTTTGTACAGGATAGCCCAGCCGGTAGAGGCAACTTGCTTGATTCACCATAATTCCGTCTGTCGCCCTCCGCGTCGAATCTGCTGCCGGAGCGCCTGATGCAATCGCCCATGGTCTCACAGTCAATAAGGTCGTATCGATGAACATAGAGGTTGCCCGTCAACAAATGATCGATCAGCAGGTTCGGGCATGGGCGGTGTTCGATCCCCTGGTGCTGAACGTGTTGGCCGAGATACCGCGCGAGCAGTTCGTGCCGAGGGAATTTCGGGCGTTGGCATTTTCGGACACGCCGATCCCGATCGGACACGGCCAATCGATGATGACACCGACAATTGAAGGCCGGGTTCTCCAGGCCCTTGCACTCAATGGTACGGAGAAGATTCTCGAAGTCGGGACCGGCAGCGGTTTTCTGACCGCCTGCCTCGCGCGCCTTGGTGCCCATGTAAGCAGCGTCGAGATCTTCGAATCCTTGTCGAAGCGTGCGGGCGAGCGCCTGGCGGACGCCGGCATCGCAAATGTCGATTTGTATTGCATGGATGCTTCCGAAGGACTACCGCCGGGGCACTTCGATGCCATTGCCGTGACCGGTTCGCTGCATCGCTTTGATCCACGTTACGTGGAGGCGCTCGTTGCCGGTGGCCGCCTCTTTGTCGTTGTCGGGGATCCGCCGGCCATGGACGCGCGCTTGCTTCGGCGCACGGCAGAGAGCGACTGGGAAAGCGAGTCCCTGTTCGAGACGTCGATCGAGCCGCTCATCAACGCCGGACCTCCCCCGCGATTCACGTTCTGAGCGCAAACAGTCGCGGCTACGAAACCACAGCGGAACCTGCTGCATCTATAGAATGTCTGTACCCGCGGAACCGGTATCATTGGGGATGAATGCCGCGCCCGGTTTCCACCCTCAACTGATTTAGTGATATAGTCCACCATAACACTTCGACGCGGCCGGCGCCGTGCATGCGAGGAATGCGCTCAAGATGAAAATAGTTAGCAAGATCAATACCTTGATTGTGGCTCTGGCCGCTTCGGTGAGTGCCGGCACGGCGGATTCCGCCTCGTTGCTCGAGGTCTACCAGCAAGCGCTGCAAAGCGACCCCCTGGTCCATGAAGCCGAAGCCCGAAGGCTCGCGGCGCTCGAGGCAGAGCCGCAGGCTCGCAGTTTCCTGCTGCCCCAGGTCGGGCTGGATGCCAACTGGACGCGCTCTGAGAATGACGGCACTGAGCCCGCGGTCGACGATTTCGGTCGTCCGATCGGGGAGTCGAGCGTGCTGATCGAATCGACACAAAGAGCGTGGCAGCTCGGGCTACGCCAGACGCTGTTCCGCTGGGACCAGATTGTGCAGCTTCGCCAGGCTGACAAGGTCGTTGCGCGCGCGGAGGTGGATCGTGAAGCGGCACAACAGGACCTGATCGTCCGTGTCGTCGAAACCTACTTCAATGTCCTCGCCGCCGAAGATCGCCTGCTGGCGATCCACGCCAACCGCAACGCGATCGAGCGCCAGCTCGAGCAGGCCAAGCAGCGCTTCGAGGTCGGCCTGATCGCGATTACCGACGTACAGGAATCCCAGGCTGCCTACGATCAGGCCGGCGCAAGCGAAATCGCGGCCAAGCGGGAGCTTGCAACGGCGCGCGGATTCCTCCGCGAGATTACGGGCGAGTACATCGACGAACTCGAGGCACCCACGGAGGAATTGCCGCTGATCTCTCCCGACCCGGAGAGCGAGAACCAGTGGGTGAATTTCGCGCTCGACCAGAACCTCGCCTTGATCTCGACACGTATCGACGAGGAGCTTGCTCGCGACGAAATCTCCTATCGTCGCACCGGTCACTATCCGACGGTCGACCTGGTGGCCGGCACCGGAAATACGAACAGTGAAAGCGATCGAACGATCGATGAGCAATCCTTCCCAACCTTCGAGTCCGATTTCGACGGCGATTCCATCGGTATCCAGTTCAGCGTGCCGCTCTTCTCCGGCGGTTATGTCTCCTCGCGCGTGCGCGAGGCTGTATACCTGCACCGTGCGAGCCGGGAAGTCCTGCAGCGGGTGACACGCGAAACCGAACGGCAGGCGCGGGATGCCTATCTCGGGGTACTTTCCGAGATCAGCCGAGTCGAGGCGCTCGCCCAGGCCGTGGAATCGAGCCGCACAGCACTCGAAGCTACGCAGGCCGGCTTCGAGGTCGGCACACGCACCATCGTCGACGTCCTCGACTTCCAGTTTCAGCTCTTCCAGGCGATCACGAATTACAGGCAGGCCCGCTACGACTACCTTCTGAATTACATGCGTCTCAAGCAGGCCGCCGGAACGCTCCAGGTACAGGACCTCGAAGTGGTGGAACCGTTTTTCGACGAACGCCAGTCGCCCGAGGAACAGTTCGCCGAGGAAGAGGCTGCGGCGCCAGGATCCCCCTGAGTCACCCGCGCGGGCTCAGTGTGCCTGCAACAAGGGATCGATCACAGCCATCAGCCGGGAGAGGGCGCCGCGGTTCTCTTCCAGGATGCGGCGGCCGTTTGTGCCGATCTGGCGAGCGTCCTCTGCGTTGTCGAGCCAGTGTTCGACGGCCGCGGCGAGTTCGCCGGCATGTTCAACCATGCGGCACGCATCGTTGCGCAGGAAGCGTTCAGCAATATCTTCTGCGTTGAACACGTACGGCCCGGTAAGGATCGGTACACCGAGCGCCGCCGGCTCGAGCAGGTTGTGCCCGCCGATCGGCACGAGACTGCCCGCCACGAAAGCGATGTCGCTCGCCGCGTAAAACAGCGGAACGTCGCCCATCGTATCGCCGAGCAGCACGCGGGTCTCGCGCCGGCACGCCTCGCCGCTGCTCCGGGTAACGAACGGTATGGCGCGCCGCTCCAGGAGATCGCGGACGCTTCCGAATCGCGGCGGGTGTCGCGGGACGAGAATCAGCAAGAGGTCCGGATGTGTTGCCTGCAAAGCCGCATGCGCATCGAGAATACTTTCTTCCTCGCCTTCGTGAGTGCTCGCGGCAATCCAGACGGGTCGGTTCGGTCCCAATACGTCTCGTCGAAAACGTTGTCCCCGTTCGACGAGGTCCGTGGGCAACTCGATATCAAACTTGATGTTGCCGATCACGCGCGTACGTTCCGGGCTGGCACCCAACGACATGAATCGTTCAGCATCGGCCTCGCTTTGTGCAGCAATGACGATGCCATGTGAGAGGGTCTCGCGAAACAGTGGCAACAATTTTCGATAGCTGTTCACGGAGCGCGGCGAGATTCGCGCGCTGACGAGGACCAGGGGGATACGGCGCTGTCCGCATTCCCGGTAAAGGTTTGGCCAGATCTCGGTTTCCATGATCAGTGCAATTGCGGGTCTGGCCGCATCGAAAAACCGCTTCACGGCGTCCGGTGTCTCGAACGGAATATACGCATGCGTCACCGTGTCCCCGAACAGGCGCTCGACGCGCGCGGCTCCAGTCGGCGTTACGGTCGTCACGAGCAATGCATGCGCCGGCCATTCCCGGCACAAGGCCTTGATGAGAGGCGCTGCGGCAACGACCTCGCCAACAGAGACGGCGTGCACCCAAACGCTTGACGGAAGGCGTGGATAGCCGAACCCGAATCGCTGCGCGAACTTGGGGCGGTAGTCCCGGTTTAACAGCGCTCGTGTCGCCCAGTAGAACGTGTAAGGGATCAGGAGGACATAGGTGAGCAGGTGATAGAGCAGCTTCACGGTGCTTGCGAACCGTTCCTACGACCTGAGGCGTTCGATAATGCCGCTGGTCGATCGCCCGTCGAGGAACGCGAGGACCCGGACCTCACCGCCATTGTCGAGTACCGCCCGGGAACCCGCGATGTCTTCCGGCCGATAATCGCCGCCTTTGACGAGCACGTCGGGGAGAATCGCCGCAATCAGGGCGGCCGGCGTATCCTCGTGAAAGGGCACCACCCAGTCCACTGCCGCGAGACCGGCCAGTACGAGCATGCGGTCCTCCAGCGGATTGACCGGTCGTCCGGCCCCCTTCAGGCGCCGCACGGACGCATCGTCGTTGACGGCAACGATCAGCCGGTCGCCGAGGCTCTTCGCTTCTTCGAGATAGGCCACATGGCCGGCGTGCAGTATATCGAAGCAGCCGTTCGTCATGACGATACGTTCATCGCGCTCCTGTGCTTCGGCGAGAATACCCGGCAGGACATCGCGTGCCACGATACCGCCGCCACCCTGGCCGCGTGCATGCAGGGCCACGCGAAGTTCAGTGGGCGTGACCGTTGCCACCCCTATCTTGCGAACCACGAGGCCGGCTGCCAGGTTTGCGAGGGCCGCCGCAGACGCGAACGATTGCCCGCTGGCGACAGCGCCGGCCAGCGTCGCAATCACCGTATCGCCGGCACCCGTGACATCGAAGACTTCACGCGCAGCTGTCGAGAGGAATAGCGGCTCGGCGTCCCGTTCGAGGAGGAGCATGCCCTTCTCGCTGCGGGTAATCACCAGCGCGTCGAGATCCAGTTCATCGATCATCGCGTGTCCGCGCGTGACCAGCTCCTCATCGCTGTTGCATATTCCAGCCACTGCCTCGAACTCGCCCTGGTTGGGCGTGAGAAGCGTCGCACCGCGGTACCGAGTGAAGTCGCGGCCCTTCGGATCCACGAGCACCGGCACACCCGCCCGGCGGCTTTCTTCTATCAACACACCGACACTCGCCAGCGCGCCCTTGCCATAGTCAGACAACACGAGAGTTGAGGCGCCCGGCAAGGCCTGTTTCAGTCCCGCGAGCAGCCCGCCGCCCGTGACGGGCGAGCTGTCCTCACGATCGAGTCGGATAAGCTGCTGTCCGCGACTCTGCACGCGGAGTTTCGTGATCGTCGGCCTCCCTGCCACGCGATCAAACAGGCACTCGATTCCCCGCTCGGACAAAATGCGCTCGAGCGTGTCGGCAGCGCTGTCCTGCCCGACGACACCGAGCAGCGTCGTCGCAGATCCCAGCGCTGCGAGGTTGACGGCCACGTTCGCGGCACCGCCCGCCCGATCGTCCTCGCTGTCGACGTGTACGACCGGTACCGGCGCTTCGGGGGATATGCGATTCGTAGCGCCGAAAAGATACTGGTCGAGCATTACGTCGCCAGCAACGACGACGCGCGCTGCAGAGAAGTCGGGGATACTGAGAGTCACGGGTGGACTTTAGCACGACCCCCGGGACGCAATCTCAGCCTAGCCGCACTTGGAATCGCCGCAGGAAAGGCAGGTCATGCAGCCGTCCATGCGAATCACGGCTGCCGTGTTGCACTTCGCGCAGAGCTGAGCGCCCTCGGGGTAGTCTGCTTTCGAGAATGCATCCTGCTGTTTGCGTGCCAGCTCGAACTGCTCGCGCTTCTCGGCGATCATTTGCTTTTGCGCCGGATCAAGATCCGGGCGGGCAAGCAGGCCTATCGAGATCAGGTGCTTTTCGACGATATACCCGAGTTCCGCGATGATCGACGGCATGAATTTGCCACCGGCCTGCCAGTACCCGCCACGCGGATCGAAGACGGCCTTGAGTTCGTCGACGAGGAAGGCTACGTCTCCGCCCTTGCGGAACACCGCGGAAATGATCCGCGTAAGGGCCACGATCCACTGGTAATGGTCGAGATTCTTGGAATTGATGAACATCTCGAACGGCCGCCGCTTCTCGTGCTCGGTACCTTCGTTCAACACGATATCGTTGATCGTCACGTACATGGCGTGATCGGATACCGGCGTCTTAACCTTGTAGGTCGACCCGATGAGCATCTCGGGGCGTTCGAGCTTCTCGTGCATGCGGATGACTTCCGCCCGCTTGCCGGCGGCACCGTCGCGTAGTACCGGTTCCGTTTTCGGCTCGGCTGGAGCCGGATTTCCGGCGACGTCGTAGCCAACGATTTTCTTGTCGATTTTGATCATGTCAATGCTTCCGCAGATCCTGTCTGTCAGTACCGATCCCGTAACGGGTCAGAACTTGCCGTAGTACCCTTCTTTGAGGGCGTCGAAGAGGTTGGCGGCGGTATGGACTTCGCCGTCGTATTCTATCTCCTCGTCCCCTTTCAGGCTGACGATTGACCCGTCGTCCAGCGTGAAAGTATAGGTCGTGTTTTTCAGATCCTTTTCCTTGACCAGGACACCCTGGAACGCTTCCGGATTGAATCGGAAGGTCGTGCAACCTTTCAGTCCCTGCCGGTAGGCATAAAGATAGATGCCCTTGAAATCTTCGTAGGCATAATCCGTTGGGACATTCGCCGTCTTCGAAATCGAGGAATCTATCCATTTCTGCGCGGCGGCCTGGATGTCGACGTGCTCTTTGGGATTGATGTCGTCGGCCGATACGAAATACCCGGGCAGATTGCTTTTCGAAGCGCTCGTATCCGGTATGGCGTTCTTGTCCATCAGCTCGCGGTATGCCAGCAACTCAAACGAGAATACGTCGACCTTTTCCTTCGACTTCTTGCCCTGCCGAATGACATTACGGAAATAGTGATGCGCGAAACTCGGCTCGATGCCGTTCGATGCATTGTTCGCGAGCGACAGCGATATCGTACCGGTCGGCGCTATAGAGCTGTGGTGTGTAAAGCGCGCTCCCGTCTTTTCCAGCTTGTTCACGAGGTCCGGCGCCACTGCGGCGACGCGCTGCATGTAGCGACTGTACCGGGCGTGCAACACTCGCCCTGCCACCTTGTCGCCAGCACGATAACCATCGGCCAGCATTTCCGGGCGCTTGCGCAGCATCTCGTCGGTTAGCTCGAACTGCTCCGTCATGATCGGCGCCGGGCCCTTCTCGATGGCGAGATCGAGGGCTTCCTCCCAGCCTGCGATGGCGAGCTCGCGGGCCACGTCTTCGGTGAACTGCACCGAGTCCTCGTCGCCGTAACGCATGCACAGCATCGTGATCGTCGAACCCAGCCCGAGAAAACCCATGCCGTGCCGGCGCTTGCGCATGATTTCGTGGCGTTGCTGGGGCAGCGGCAGGCCGTTTATTTCAACGACGTTGTCCAGCATCCGTGTGAAGACCTTGACGACCTTGCGGAAACCGTCCCAGTCGAAACGCGCCTTGTCGGAGAACGGGTCGACGACGAAGCGCGTAAGGTTTATGGAACCGAGCAGGCAGGACCCGTAGGGCGGCAGGGGCTGTTCGCCGCAGTTGTGTGCGTGCAGGCCATTAGCGTCGAAGCTATTTATCCCGGGTACCCGAACATCGTAGACGTCTTCTACCTCGTCACAGTCTACGCTCAGTACACGGGCAACAAAGCGCTCCCGATTCAATTCGCGCCGGTAACCGTTCAGCAAAGTTTGCAGGCGGGCTGACTTGTCGCTGTCGGCAAAACCGATCAGCGCCTGGAATTGCTTCAGGTTGTTCCCGCTGATTACCAGTTCGTGTTGGGCTTTGACTGCATATTCCTTGCTACCGCCCTTGCCATCCGGCAACAGGCTGACGTCCTGCTTGCGCCGATCCGTGTAAATGACCGAGGCCACACCAAGACGGAGCAACATGCGCTGCACGCTTTGCAGTCGCGGCAGGTCGGACTGCGACAAGCGCACACTGACGCCTTTTTTCTGAGTGCCCTGTACGGAACCGTCAGCGTCGAACAGTCCGCGCAGAAAGCCGCGATAGCAGTCGCTGGAGGTCCGTTCCAGGTCAGCTCCAATGCATTTGTCCCCGGGCCGCATACCCAGCTCGAACGCGAGGTCACGGAGCGACGCCAGCTTCATGCGGTACTCGCCCCGGCCGCGGATCTCGCTAAAGCCGGCAAAATCGGCCCTGTGCGCCATGCTCATCGCGCAGCGCAACGCTTCTGCCATGACGGCCATTACGCCCGGGGCCAGCGTTGCATCCGGGCCATTCGCAACGGCGACCGGTCGCCATACGGAAAGGACCGCGTCGTCTGCCTTAAGCGTGCCATCGCCAACCAGCAAGCCCAATAGATATCCCTGTTCCTCGGTGAAAGCACCCGGCCACGCGGGATTTTCCCGATGATCATTCAGAAGGACCCGGTCGCCCTTGCTCAGCCTGCCGGCTTCACACCATTCGGTGACGGTCACGTCGCGCGTAAAGCGCGTCACTTTGCGGACGCGATGGTCCGGGGTCAGTCTCAGCGCGTAGCCCTCGATGGTTTGCAGCCGGACCACTTCTTTGGTGGCGGTCCTGAAAAACCCCTCTTGACCACTGGCATGGGTTTGGCCATCCACCTGCGCCGCAAAGGGCGTGTCTACGAGGTCCCGTACCTGTCGCGGGCCCGCCGAGGTTTGCACCCAGGTATCTGCCGTCACACAAGGATTGGTCGCGCGAATGTTTTCGCAGAACCAGTTGTTGTTCATCTCGTTGACCTTGTCGATCAACACGAAGCCGGGCTCCGCGAAATCGTAGGTCGAGGCCATGATCAGGTCCCACACCCGGTGGGCCGGCAGCGTCTTGTAGATCTTGCAGGCCACGAGGCCTTCGCCGTTGCTCACGTAGTTGCCGGCATCCGGCCATTCCCGCCAGACGAATTGAGATTCGTCGTCGAGGTCGTAGCCATCCTGCTCGAGCTCTTTCTCGGTAATCGGGAAAGCGAGCTTCCAGTCGTCCTCGTTGATCACGGCCTGCATGAACTCGTCCGTCACGAGCAGCGACAGGTTGAACTGGCGAAGCCGCCCGTCCTCGCGCTTGGCACGGATGAAGTCCATCACATCCGGGTGACCGACATCGAATGTGCCCATCTGCGCGCCCCGGCGCCCGCCGGCCGAGGACACCGTGAAACACATTTTGTCGTAGATATCCATGAACGACAGCGGCCCCGAGGTATAGGCGCCTGCCCCGCTGACGTACGCGCCCTTGGGGCGCAGTGTCGAGAACTCGTAGCCTATACCGCAGCCCGCCTTTAGCGTCAGGCCGGCTTCATGCACCTTGTTGAGGATATTGTCCATCGAATCGCCCACGGTACCCGACACGGTGCAGTTGATCGTGGACGTCGCCGGTTTGTGCTCCCGCGCGCCGGCATTGGAGACGATCCGGCCTGCCGGGATTGCGCCCGAGCGCAGCGCCCAGAGGAACTCGTGGAAGTAATGCTCGCGCTTCGATTCCGGCTCGACGTCGGCCAGTGCCCGCGCCACACGTGTGTATGTGTCGTCAATGGTCGTGTCGATTGCTGCGCCGTTCTTTGCGGCGAGTCGATACTTGGACTCCCAGATATCGAGCGAGGCTGGTTGAAAATCGATCTCGGTGACGGTTTGCGCTTCCACTTGAACGGCGGATTTCATTAGGCCCTGTTCTCCCCTGTGCTCCGGCGGAACTCGATGTTGACGCTCCAACCCGCTGTGACAAGAGAACAGTTCCCCGCTCGCCACCCATCAATCGTGGTGCGGCGAGAGCCAGAGTCAGGCTTCGTCCCCTTGTTGATCGGACACAAGATGTTGTGTCCGGACGGAGGCTAGATTATGCCCGCGGGGCACCCGTGTCAAGGTTTTATACCAAAAAGCTTTAGGGGTTAAAACCGTTATATATCAGAAACCTGCAAAACATCGTGAAAAATTCTGTTTAAATATACGGTGAAACACGTGACAGGTTTATGACAGCCGGAAATCACTATATCTAGTAGAGCTGACGGCCGCGGTTCAGCCGCTTGAATTGCCGCGCGGCGCCCCTATTCTGCTCCCCGGTAAGCGTTTGTTTGTAAGCCATGCGGCGTCCCCATCGGGCGCCGCACTGTCAAAATCGAGGAGCACATAATGAACCTGACACGTTTCGAACCGTGGTCGCTCGTCGACCTGCTGCATCGCGATCTCGATCGTCTCGCACAGGGACACCTGGCGCAGGCGCAAAGCGAGAATCCGGTGGCCGACTGGGCACCGGCGGTTGATATCGTCGAGGAGAAAGATCGCTTCGTGCTGCGCGCCGACGTTCCCGGTGTGGACCCCGCTGACATCGACGTCAGTATGGATAACGGGGTGCTGACCGTCTCGGGCGAGCGCAAGACGGAGTTGCGTAGCGAGGAAGATGGCTTTCGCCGCGTCGAGCGGAGCTTCGGCCGCTTCTATCGTCGCTTCAATCTCCCGGAAACGGCCGACGCGGAGGGTATAAGGGCGACCAGCAGCATGGGAATCCTGGAAATCTCGATTCCGAAGCAGCCGGAAATCAAATCCCGCCGGATCGCCGTCGAAGCGGCCTGATCCGGTTCCGCTCTGCCCGGCTGTTACACTGGAACAGCCGGGCAGAGTCCGCGGACGCTGCGGAACTTTTGGCGCGGCGGCGCGGTCGACCGCCCTGCAGCGGCCGTCATGCCGGGCGCCGCATGGAAAAGCCAACAAACGACTAGCAGGTTGCATCCATTCATGATCACGCAAATTCGAACTCTCGCCTTCGCCTGGTTGTTGCTATCGGCAACGGGTGCACAGGCCGCGCTGCCGGCGATCGTCGGTGGCCAGGAACTGCCGAGTCTCGCCCCGCTGGTCGAAGCCACGTCGCCTGCGGTGGTGAACATCCGCGTGCGCCAGACCCTGTCGGCCCAGCCCTACGGCGACGAGGCCTTTCGCCGGTTTTTCGGTTTCCCGGACACCGGGCCGCGCCAGGTGGCCAGCGCCGGATCCGGCGTCATCGTCGACGCCGACAACGGCTACATCCTGACCAATCATCATGTTGTCCAGGAAGCGGATGAAATCAAGATTTCCCTCTTCGATGGCCGGCTGCTCGATGCCGAGGTCATCGGGTCCGATGCCGCCACCGACATCGCCGTCCTCAAGGTCGATACCGACGGACTGGTCGAGATGCCGATCGGGGATTCCGCGTCGGTCCGCGTCGGCGATTTCGTGCTCGCTATTGGCAATCCATTCGGCCTCGGCCACACCGTGACCTCGGGGATCGTGAGCGCGCTCGGCCGCAGCGGGATCGGCGAGGGGCTCGAGGACTTCATCCAGACCGATGCATCGATCAACCCGGGCAACTCGGGCGGTGCCCTGGTCAATATGGCAGGCGAGTTGATCGGCATCAATTCCGCGATCATCAGCCGAACCGGAGGTAACGTGGGTATCGGCTTTGCCGTGCCGACGGCCATTGCGGATTCCGTCATGAGCCAGATCCTGAACAACGGCGAAGTGCGGCGCGGACTGCTCGGCGTGACGATCAGCACACTCGACGCTGCAGCGGCGGAAGCGCTGGGGGCGCAACTCGAAAGCGGCGCGATCATTACAGAAATTTCTCCGAATTCGGCCGCGGAAAAAGCAGGACTCGAGGTCGAGGACATCATCGTCGAAGTAAACAAAAAGAAAATTCGTGACAATCGCGAATTGATGAACGCGATCGGTCTGCGCTCCCCGGGCGACGAAGTCGAAATCAAGTACGTGCGTGACGGCCGCACTCGCACTGCAAACGCGACATTGGGCCAACGCATCGCGGTCAGCAGTGAAGGCGCCGACATTCATCCCGGCCTTTCCGGCGCCGAGTTCGCGGCCAACACCGCGACGAGCCGTGGCGGCGTCGAGGTGACCGTCGTAATACCGAACAGTCCGGCTGCGCAGCGCGGACTTCGGGAAGGAGACGTAATCGTCGCAGTCAACCGCACCGCTGTCGGGTCCATCTCGGATTTGATAAACGAAGCGAGCGACGAGGAGATTCTCTTTTTGCTCGTAGTGCGCGGGGATCGCCAGCTTATGCTGCAGATCCGTTGACGAACGATGTACGCTGTCCGGGTGTGTAATTTTACCGGGCTATCGCGAGTAAGCCTGACGATGGCCGCGCTCTGCGCGGCCATGTCATTTGCGCCGGCTGCCCTGGCTGCTTCGGATCTCGAGCAGCAGCGGACTTTGTTCATCGCGCATCTCGAGCGCGTCGAACTCGGTGACCGCTCAGGCATCGATGCGTTGCCGGGTCCCGAACAGACATTGCTCGAAAGCTACGTCCTGTGGCCCGATCTCGAGGCCGCCTGGCTGAGGGCCACCCTCAAAGAGGCGCCTGACGGCGCGCTCGTGCGCTTCCTCGACGTGCACGGTGCGCTGAAACCGGCCCGGGAGCTGCGGTACCGCTACGCCCTTGAGCTCGCTCGACGCGGCGACCTGGCCGGCTATTACGCCATCTACAGCGCCCACTATGCCGAACTTGCGGACCCAAGCCTGGATTGCCTGGCCCTCCGGGCCCGGATTGCCGCAGGCGGGGGAGACGAGATCGTGGACGCAGCCAGGGCGTTGTGGCGTGTCGGCCATAGCCAGGTGCCGGAGTGCGATCCCGTCTTTGCCTGGCTAGGGAAGCATGGGCTTCTGACGGAAAGCGACTACCGCGAGCGCTTTGCGAAAGCCATCGATGCGAAATCCTTCGGACTCGCCCGCTGGCTCGGATCTTCCATGGGGTCGGGCTACCGCGCAAATGCCGACGCCTGGCTCGACGCGCAAACGAACCCGGAAAATGTCCTGCTCGCGAGTAGCAACCAGCCGGCGGACCGGGCAAGGCGAGCGCAGCTCGCTTATGCGGCGGAACGACTGGCCTACCGCGATCCCTCGCGGGCGCACGCGCTGTGGCGGCCGCTTGCCGGCCGCCTGCCCTTCAGCGAGGCGGTGAAACTGGAGACCGCGCGCCATATTGCCCTTTGGACGGCACGTCATCGCCTGCCTGAAGCCGCGAAACGGCTTCGGGAATTGCCGGCCGCGGCAGTCGACGAGGAGGTCCTGCGCTGGCGGACCCGGGTCAGCCTGAGCGACGCTGACTGGGACGGCGTGCTGGCGC
>JBGTLY010000053.1:0-3469 GCA_041743865.1 Woeseiaceae bacterium | reverse complement strand
CGACCGCGAGGACCAGGTTGCGGTCGCGCGCTACGAAACCGGTCCGAACGGTCGCGACTGCGAATTCGCGATCGTGGTCGCGGACGACTGGCGGCATCGCGGCATCGCAACCGAACTCCTGCGCCGCCTGATCGAGATCGCCCGCGACCGTCGCCTCGAGCGGGTGGAGGGCATCGTGCTCAGCCAGAACCGCGGCATGCTGGAGCACGCCGCCGAACTCGGCTTCGAGCGGCATACAATTCCCGACGACCCCCTCCTCGTGCGCTTCGCTCTCACGTTGTGAGGCGTATGTGGGCGGCGCCCCGCCCTTTATGGATGGCCCTGGCCGGGACTGGCCAGGCCGGTTGACCGAGGCTCATATGAGCCGTATCATCGGCTCATATGAGCGTAACTGCAGAAGCGATTGCTGCTGTCCTGGGTGGCCCCCGCGTGCTGGGGCGGCGCGTCACCACCATGCGGGAGTTGGACGCGTTAGTACGGGATGGGATGCCAAAATCCGCGCTCGATACGTTCATCGACAAGGTCGGCGGCACTGCTCATGGTGCCTTCGCGGTGCAGCTGCGCAACCGCATCGTGCCGCGCGCCACGTATCGGCGCGTCGACCGCTTCAACCTTCAGGTCAGCGAGACGACGGAGCGCATGGCGCGGCTCTATGCCATGGCGCTTGCGGTTTTTGAGGACCCGGATGCGGCGGCACGGTTCCTGTCCACCACACACCCGGAGCTGGGGGATCGGACGCCCTTCGAGGCCGCGCTGACGGAGATTGGCGGCCGCGAGGTCGAGGAAGTCATCGAACGCGGCCTGCATGGTCTTCCCGCCTGAGGTCCGCTCTGGGGCGTATCGGATTGCCAGCGCCAGTTACCCGCCTTTCGATGGCGCCGGTGCATACCGCTATGGCAGCCGATGGGTCAGCCCGGGGCACCGCGTCGTACACGCAGCGGAAAGCTACGCGCTCGCGTTGCTCGAGAACCTGGTGCACTGGCAGTCGGTCAAGCCACCGCCGAACCTCGTTTGGCTCGCCGTTGATATTCCCGATGACGTCGTCCAGGAATCCGTCGAACGAACCGCCCTGGACCAGGTTGACACCCGCGACTACGGTGCTTTTCGGCGTATTGGCGATGACTGGATCGAACGTGGCGAAAGCGGCGCGTTGTGGGTGCCGTCGGTCGTCTCGCCTGTCGAACGGAACGTGTTATTCAATCAAGAGCACGAGGCCTTCGCCAGCCTCGTCATTCGAGACCCGGTTCCCGTTGTTGCCGATGCACGCATTTGGAAACCCGGTATGTAACAGCAGTGGTAGGGTTTGCATAGGCAAACACGGCCTGCGTTCGCACCGGTCGCGGCCATGGGCCGCTCCTACACCTGCTCTCGGCCCGGCCGAGAATGTCGTCGCGCAATCGGCAACGCTGGCACGACTCTTGCTCCCTGCTATGTATATGAGGCACGCATCAGCGTAAAGCAGCATTAGAAGCTTTGCGCCGCGTCAATCCACTTTCTGGAGCACGTAAACTATGCAAAGTCTGATGAAGATCCTACTGGGCGCCGGCGTTACTGCGGCATCGATGTACTACCTGGACCCCTCACGTGGCAACGACCGCCGCGCCGATGCCCGCGCCCGACTCGAACACGGCAAGGATGCCGTAGCGCAAGGCGTCCACAAAGCCAGCAACAGCTTCGACTCCGCCTCGCACCACGCTCGTGTTGCCGGACACAGGCTTGGCCAGGAAACCGGCAAGTTCAGCCATGGTGCCCGCAATCTCGCCGCCGGCGCCGCCGGCTCGGTTTTGTCGTTCCTGAATCGCAACCAGGCCCGTGGCAAAGTGCGCGCCGCCCTGCGGGATGCACCGCGTGGCAAGTTCCTGCTGATCCCGGGCTCCTGGATCGCCACCATTGGACTGGGTGCGGCCGCGATGTATTACCTCGATTCCTCGCAAGGCGAGTCCCGCCGCGCACGCTTGTACGACCGGCTCGCTGGCTGGCGTGACGGGGCGCAAGAGAAGGTGAGCGCCATTGGCCGGAAGTTGCCGGGCAAAGCAGAGGAAATCACGGAAGAAGCAGAGGAAATGATGGATCCGATGACCGGCAATGGATCCGATCACCTGAGGAAGCAGGAAAGTCTGCAGGACCGGCCGCTGCAGGGCTGAGGAAACGCCTGGTTCCAGTTCGCCGTCGTACTTTCGGAATATTGGAAACTGGATTGACCTTTGCGGGCAATCCGGACATTATTTCCATTATTCCGAAACCAGTGCCCGAACGGTGTCCCCTTGCCAGGCAATTTCCATTATTCCGAAACACTGATCGACTCGCTGTCGGACCTCGGCCGAATCGTTCGCGAACAGCGTCGCGCCAGCGGACTCCGCATCGACGATGCCGCCGCTCTTTGCGGGGTCTCGGTCGATCTGCTCTCGAGACTCGAGAACGGCCACTCGGGTATCGGTACTGCTCGTCTGCTCAAGGTGCTGGATGGCCTGGGTCTCGCAATTAGGGTCGTCGATAAATCCACACTGGGCAACAAACCTGCAACCGAACCCACCGATCGATGAGCCTGCACACGCTGGCGGTGTTCGACGGAAGCGCGCGGGTCGGCACCCTGGCCTATGAATCGCTGGAAGAGCGATTCTCTTTCGACTACGACCCGGGCTGGCAAGCAAGTGATACGAGCTATTCGATCTCACCGCATATTCTGATGTTCGGCGGACTGGCCGCAACCGGTACGTTACGCCGTTTTCTGGAGAATCTGCTGCCGGAGGGACGCGCGCTGGACATCGTGTCGACCACGCACCAGGTTTCGAAAAATAACGTCTACGGCCTGATCCGTGAGCTGGGACGAGAGACATCGGGTGCCCTTACCTTTCTGCCCGACGACCTAGCGCCTCAAGACCAAACCAACAAGCGGCGTGAAATCAAGCGCGCGGAGCTTAAGGAACGTATCGAGCAGCGGTCGCGCATTCCGTTCGCGGCCTGGGACGGGCGAGTGCCCCTTTCGATCGCGGGGCATCAGGATAAGCTGGCCGTCTACCTCCACCCGGACGAGGATCGCATGTACCTCGTTGAAGGCACGCTTGCGTCCACGCACATCCTGAAGCCTGAACCCCTGGAGAGGCTGCCGATGCTGGTGGCCAATGAACATTTCGCCATGCAGCTCGCCGCACGGCTGGGGCTCGCGGTACCGTCCGTCTCCATATTGAGGCTGCCGGATCCGGTGTTTCGAATCGAGCGCTTTGACCGCTTGCGGAATGCGGATCGCGTCCGTCGGCTGCATATCATAGACGCCTGCCAAGCGTTGAATATGCCCGTATCTTTCAAGTACGAGCGCAATTTCGGCTCCGGCCGGGATGTCAGCCATATCCGCGACGGCGTTAGCTTTGAGAAGCTTTTTTCTATCAGTGAATACACAGTGCAGAAGGCAGTCACGCGTCTGTCTCTGCTGCGCTGGGCTCTGTACCAGTATCTGATCGGCAATTCCGAT
>JBGTLY010000052.1:0-26425 GCA_041743865.1 Woeseiaceae bacterium | reverse complement strand
CCGCCTGCACGTCGTCGGGGAAGACACCGGCATGGCCGCGTATGTACGCGTGGGCCTTGCTCGCCGCTGCAAGCGCCTGCGCGCCGCGGGGCGAGAGGCCGATGTCGATGTCGGGCGATTCGCGGGTCTGGCGCACCAGCGCCTGGATGTAGTCGACCAGGGCATCGCTCATGTGCACGCCGCTGGCGGCACGCTGGAGGTGCAACAGGGTTTCGACGGACATGGCCGCCTGGATCGCTTTAAGCATGTCACGGCGATCCGTTCCGGTAATGATGTCGCGTTCGTCCCGCTCGTTGGGATAGCCGAGTTCGAGGCGCATCAGGAAACGATCGAGCTGCGATTCCGGCAGGGGAAACGTGCCGATCTGGTCCGCCGGGTTTTGCGTTGCAACGACGAAAAAGGGCTCCGGCAGCGGGCGTGTCGTGCCGTCGACGGACACCTGGTGCTCTTCCATGGCCTCGAGCAGGGCGCTTTGCGCCTTGGGCGTCGCGCGGTTCACCTCATCGGCGAGAATCAACTGGGCGAATACCGGGCCCGGCTGGAATTCGAACTCCCCGCTCTCTTTCCTGAATACGGATACGCCCACGACATCGGCAGGCAGCAGGTCACTGGTGAACTGGATACGGCGAAAGCTCAGGCCGAGTACACGGGCCAGGGATTGCGCGAGCATCGTTTTACCGAGGCCGGGCAGGTCCTCGATCAGCAGGTGTCCGCGCGCCAGCAGGCAGGCGAGCGCCAGGTCGATCTGCGGCTCCTTGCCGAGGATGATCCCGTTGAGCCCCGTTCGTGCGCGCTCCAGCGACTGGCGCCCCGCGCTGTCGGCGACCGCGATCGGCTGTGCCGTGCCTTGCTGCATGTTCGCTCCTGCCGGGAAAGGGTTAGGGTCGCCGCGCTGAGCGGGCTTCCGGGACCATGTTCGCGGAACTCCGGCGCAAATGCACCCGCGCCGGGCGGTCTTTGTGATGCACTGCTCAATTGCCCGCCCTGTGCCCGCCGCAAACGCCATGCGCAGGCGTCAGGCGTAGCGGGACAAGACCTCGAGCTGCAGGTCGAGCTGTGCCAGCTGCCGTCCGAAATCCCCGGCCCGTTCCCGCTCCTGGTGGACCACCGCAGGGGGCGCATTGCTGACGAAGCGGTCGTTGGCCAGCTTGCCTTCGGCTTTTGCGAGTTCGGCTTTGAGTTTCGCCTGCTGCTTCATGAGCCGCGCCCGCTCGGCATCGACATCGATCACGCCTTTCATCGGCACCAGCAATCGCAGATCGCCCATGAGCGCCGTTGCCGACGGCGGCGGCTCCTCGCCGTCATCCAGAATGTTGATGGATTCGAGGCGCCCGAGCCGTGCAAGCAGTGCGGCGTAGAGTGACACGCGACGGACATCGGCAGGCAATGCACCCTGCAACAGGACCGGCAGCGCTTTGCCGGGTGCGATGTCCATTTCTCCCCGGATCTGCCGCACGCCGAGGATAAATTGCCGGACCCATTCGATGTCGGCGACGGCATCGCGGTCGGCGTCGTCGGCAACGGCCTCGGGATAGGGCTCGAGCATGATCGTCGGCCGATCGATGCCCGCTCGCGGCGCTACCTGTTGCCAGATTTCCTCGGTAACGAACGGCATGATGGGGTGCAGCAGGCGCAGCAGGGCTTCGAGCACCTCGACCAGCGTCCGTCGCGCGCCGGCCTGTTCCGCCGCCGATGCCTCGTCCGACTGAAGCACCGGCTTGGAAAATTCGAGGTACCAGTCGCAAAACTCATGCCAGGTAAATTCGTAGATCGCCTGCGCGACCAAATCGAGACGGTAATCGGCGAAGTGCCTGTGCACCTGTTGCACGGTAGCGGCGAAGCGTGCGCGGATCCAGCGGTCAGCCGCTGAGTAACGCATATCGTTCTCCGTCGCCGTCTCCGTGTTGGCGAGTACGTAACGAGCGGCATTCCACAGCTTGTTGCAGAAGTTCTTGTAACCGTCGATACGCCCGAGATCAAAGCGAATGTCGCGTCCCGTGGTCGCGAGTGCGGCGAACGTAAAGCGCAGCGCGTCGGCACCATAGGCCTCGATGCCGTCGGGGAATTGCCGGCGCGTCGCCTGCTCGATGCGTGGGGCGAGATGATCCTGCATCATGCCGCTGGTGCGCTTGGCCACCAGCGACTCGAGGTCGATGCCGTCGATCAGGTCCAGCGGATCGAGCACGTTGCCCTTCGACTTCGACATTTTCTGGCCGTCCTGGTCGCGGATCAGGCCATGAATGTAAACCTCGCGAAAGGGCACGTCGCCCATGAAGCGGAGGCCCATCATGATCATTCTGGCGACCCAGAAGAAAATGATGTCAAACCCGGTAACGAGTACGCTGCCCGGGTAAAACGTATCGAGCGCTTTCGTGCGTTCCGGCCAGCCCAGCGTGCTGAATGGCCAGAGCGCGGACGAAAACCAGGTATCGAGAACATCCTCGTCCTGACGCAGCGCGATCGCGGGGTCCAGGCCGTGCCGGCGACGCACATCCCCCTCGCTGTGGCCGACATAGTGCCTGCCGGTTTCGTCATACCACGCCGGGATGCGATGCCCCCACCAGAGCTGCCGGCTGATGCACCAGTCCTGGATGTTGTGCATCCAGTCGTAATAGGTTTTGGTCCAGTTCTCCGGAACGAAGCGGATGCGCCCGGTTTCAACGGCCTCGATGGCAGGTGTTGCCAGCGGTTCGATCCGTACGTACCACTGGTCGGTCAGGTACGGTTCCACGACGGCACCGGATCGGTCGCCGCGCGGGGTCTTGACCGCGTAGTCCTCGATTTTCTCGAGCAGGCCGAGCGACTTCATCTCGGCGACCACCGCCTTGCGCGCCTCATAACGATCGAGGCCGCGATACACTTCGGGTACCTCCTCGTTCATCGTCGCCGAATCCGTGAATACGTTAATCGTCGGAAGCTCGTGGCGCAGGCCGATTTCATAGTCGTTGAAATCGTGCGCGGGCGTGATCTTGACGACCCCGGTGCCGAACTCGCGCTCGACGTAGTCGTCGGCAATCACCGGGATCCGGCGGTCGGCAATCGGCAGGATGACATCCTCACCGACATGCCGACGGTAACGATCATCCTCCGGGTGCACGGCGACCGCAGTATCGCCGAGCAGGGTCTCCGGCCGGGTCGTCGCGACGGTCAGGTGCCCGTCGCCGGAGGCCAGCGGATAACGGAAATGGTAGAGGAAGCCGTCCTCCTCGGTTGTCAGCACCTCGAGGTCGGAAAGCGCCGTGTGCAGCACAGGGTCCCAGTTGACCAGGCGCTTGCCGCGGTAGATGAGACCGTCCTCGTACAAAGTCACGAACACGTGCCTTACCGCGGCCGACAGCCCCTCGTCCATCGTGAAGCGGTCGCGGCTCCAGTCGACCGAGGCGCCCATCCGGCGCAGTTGCTGCGCAATCTGGCCGCCCGATTCCTGCTTCCACTGCCACACGCGCTCGACGAACGCCTCGCGACCGAGATCGCGCCTCGACCGGCCTTCGCCATCGAGCAGCCGCTCGACCACCATTTGCGTGGCGATACCCGCATGGTCCATGCCGGGTTGCCAAAGGGTCCGGTGACCCTGCATCCGGTGATAACGGGTGAGCGCATCCATGATCGTGTCCTGGAACGCGTGACCCATGTGCAGCGTGCCCGTCACGTTGGGCGGCGGGATCATGATGCAATAGCTTGGCCCGTCGCCTGCGGGCGCGAACCAGCCCGCATCCTCCCAACGCAAGTAGACGCGCTGCTCGATCTCCCGGGGTTGATAGGTCTTGTCCATGCCTCGTATCTCTGAAAATCGTGGGATCACGGAGGCCGGACTCTAGAGCTTGTGGGTATTCAGTTCGTGGCCCTGGTCACGGTAAGCGGCAAAGCGCTTGCGGCTCTGCTGCCGGCAATCCTCGTCCGAGCTTACAAGCTCGGCGATGCGCGGGAAAGCCGCAGCGCCGGCCGGGATGTCATCAGCCAGGTTGATCAGCAGGTCGCGCGTCTCGATCGGGTCATCGCTGCCGCCGATGGCGACCGGTGCGTCGGCATGCCCGGCACCGACCAGGAAATGCGGCACAAAGCTGCCATCACGAAACGTCCACAACAGGTTATCCAGCGTCTCGGCATCGGCGCGTGTGGCAGTCCGTATGTGCACGCTGTGATTCAGCCGCCAGGCTTTCTCTGCGAGTTTGCACGCGAAGACCTGCCGGGCCTGCTCGCCGCTCTGGCTCAGGACATAGAAGTCGACCAGTGACATCGCTCAGGTCGGCAACATGCCGGCGCGCGCCAGGATGGTTTCCGTGAGCAGCGGAATCGGTCGGCCGGTCGCCCCCTTTTTGTTGCCGCTGTGCCAGGCAACGCCGGCGATATCGAGATGTGCCCACTTCATGCCTTTTGTGAACTTGCCCAGAAAGCAGCCCGCGGTGATCGTGCCGGCGTCGCGGCCGCCGATGTTCGCCATATCGGCAAAATTACTCTTCAGCTGCGAGGCATAGTCGTCGCCGAGCGGGAGGCGCCAGGCGCGGTCGCCGGCGCGAAGGCCGGCGGCGATCAACTCGTTCGCGAGTTCGTCGTCATTCGCCATGAGTCCCGCATGGTACTTCCCGAGCGCGATGACACAGGCACCCGTCAGGGTCGCTACATCGATGATCACCGCCGGCTTGAAGCGCCGGGAGTAGGTCAACGCGTCACAGAGGATTAGCCGCCCCTCCGCGTCGGTGTTCAGGATTTCTATGGTCTGTCCCGACAGGCTCTTCACGATGTCCCCGGGAACCGTCGCGCGGCCGCCGGGCATGTTGACGACGGCGGGAACGACGACCGTGAGATTGACCGGCAGCTTCAACGCCGCCACCGCGGCCATGGTTCCGATGACGCTCGCTGCGCCGCACATGTCGTACTTCATCTCGTCCATCTGCGCGCCGGGTTTCAACGAGATACCGCCGGTATCGAAGGTAACGCCCTTGCCGACCAGCACGATCGGGGCCTCTGCGTCGCCGCCCTTGTAGTGCATCACGATCAGCTTGGCGGGTTCCGCGGCACCAGCCGTTACTGCCAACAGGGAACCCATACCGAGCTTTTTCATTTCGGTTTCATGCAGGACTTGGACGGACATCCTGCCGTTGCCTTTTGCAAGCTTCTGTGCCGCGCGGGCGAGATAGGTGGGTGTGCAGACGTTCGGCGGGAGATTGCCCAGGTCCTTTGCAAGCGACGCGCCGTCATTGATGGCGTTACCGTGCGCGGCACCGAGTTCTGCCCGTCCGGACGCGCTGCGCTTCTCGAGGACGAAACCGAGCTTTTTGAGCGGCATCAACTGTTTCTTCGAGCCGCTTTTCATCTGCGTGAAGCGATACAGCACCTCACCGATGACTTCCATGGTGGCCCGTGCCTGGTAGTAGATGTCGCCCGCCGGTTCGAGCGTAAGCGCGCTCAGGATCGAGCGGCACTTCGTCCTTGAAACGGAAGCGACGGCAGCTGCGAGGGCTTTGCGGTAGGTACCGATATCGAGTTCCGACGACTTGCCCAGTCCGACGACCACGACCCTTTCGGCACGAACCCCGTCGAGATTGCTCACTATTGTCCAGCGACCCGGATGACCGGAGACGTCGCCGCTCTTGATGAGACGCTGCAGGCCGCCCTTGCTGGCGTTGTCGATTTCCTCGGCGGCGACGCCGAGTTTGCCGCCCGCGTATACCCCGACAATGACGCAATCGACCGAACGCGCTGACGCCTTGCCTGTCGTAGTGAAGTATTCCATGGAAAGCGCTTGTCCCCGGCAAAATAAAACGGTTAGTCTAACTGAATACCCGCCACTTTAAGCAAATCCCGGCAATGCGCCGTATCCTCGATCGCTATATTTTCAGGGAGATCGCCGCGACCTGGCTCGCCGTCACGGGCGTCTTGTTGCTGATTCTCCTTACGAACCAGTTTGCGCGTGTCCTCGGTGACGTGGCGAAGGGGAAACTCCCCAAAGACGCGGCAATGAGCGTCATCGGCTTGTCGGCGATGCAATATCTGACGGTGCTGGTGCCGATCGGCCTGTTTCTCGCGGTGATGATGGCGCTGGGACGGCTGTACCGCGACAGTGAAATGGCGGCCATGACCGCCTGCCGCATTGGACCAATGGGCGTGTACCGGCCGCTGATGTGGCTGGCCGTCCCGCTGGCTGCCGCCGTCGCCTGGCTCGCCATCGAGGTCGGCCCGCATGCGCTGTCGGAAGTCGATCGGATCGGCGCGGAAGCGCGCCGTCAGGCCGATCTCGCGAGTATCGAACCCGGGCGTTTCACGGAAGTCCCATCGGCGGATGCCGTCGTGTATGGCGAGTCCGTCAGTGCCGATGGCGTCATGCGCAACGTGTTCATGCAGCGGCGGGCGCCCGACGGCCGTGTCGTTGTGGTGGTTGCCGACCGCGGCGAACAGGTGATCATGGACGACCCGGATATGCGGATGCTGGTCCTGAACAATGGCCGCCGCTACGAAGGCATACCGGGTACGGGTCAGTTTCGCGTCGTCGAGTTCGGAGAACACGGTATTCCCTACCGGTTGCCCGGTCTCGAGCCGTCGGCACCCAGGCCGCGTTCGATGCCGACGGCGGATCTGCTTGCCGCCAATACGCGCGAATCGATTGCGGAGCTGCAATGGCGACTTAGCGTTCCGCTGTCGACATTGTTACTGGGCTTCCTCGCCGTCCCGCTCTCGAAGAGTCAGCCGCGGGAAGGACGATACGGCCGGCTCGCGATCGGCCTCCTGCTCTTCATCGTGTACTTCAACCTGCTGAGCGCGGCGAAGGCCTGGACCGAATCCGGGCGCATCGCGCCGGAGCTGGGCCTGTGGTGGGTGCACGGCGGCCTGTTTCTTTCGGCGCTGGGTCTCCTCGCAGTACAAAACGGCCTCCACCGAAGGCTGTTCCGGTGAGCGGGATACTTACAAACTACCTGATGCGCGCGATCCTCACGAGCTCCGCGCTGGTTCTCGGCGTGCTGCTGGCACTCGCGGGATTGTTCGAATTCATTGCTGAACTGGATGACGTGAGGAACGACTACCAGACCCCCCAGGCGATCCTGTTCATGCTGCTCAGGTTGCCGAATCTCGCTTTCGAAATGATGCCGGTCGCAGTGCTGATCGGATCCCTGCTCGGGCTCGGTGGGCTCGCGGCGCACAGCGAAATCATCGTGATGCGTGCGTCGGGGATATCCATTCGCCGCATGGCCGGCATGGTTGCCCTGACCGGATTCGTCCTTCTCGTGTGTGCTGCATTGCTGGGCGAATTTGTCGGTCCGCCTCTCGATTTCTACGCGCGTGACATGCGCGCCAACGCGCGTTCCGGGCAGGAAGACGATACGTCAGGGGCTAGCACGACCTGGGTACGGGACGGATCAGTGTATTTGCATCTCGAACGCGTAAACACGGAGTTCGAATTCGGGTCGCTTTACGTCTACCGCTTCAACGACGACCACACACTCGAGTCGATCGCCAAAGCCGAAAACTCAGGGATCGGGCCGGACGACAAGTGGGTGCTCGAGAACCTGCGCGAAACGCGGTTCGAAAACGACGGCGTGCAGGTCGTCGAGTCCAACCTCGAGGTGGAAAACTTCGAGGTGAATGCCGAACTGCTCGGCAACGCTCTCGCCAAGCCCTTGAGTCTCTCGACCCGCGGCCTGCTGGGCTATATTGATTATCTCGACCGAAATGCGCTCGACTCCCGCCAGTTCCGCACGGAACTCTGGTACCGGCTGTCGCGCACCTTTACCGTGCTCGTCATGCCGGTCCTCGCGCTGGCCTTTGTATTCGGCTCGCTCCGCACCGGCGGCACGGGCAGCCGCCTCCTGATCGGTGTCGTCGTCGGGCTCGCGTACTACCTTGCCTCCGAGATGCTGGCCAACTCGGGGCAGGTATTCAACCTGAATCCGGTCGTGATCAGCTGGCTTCCGTCAGGGGCCTTGCTCGCTGTAACCGTATATGCGCTGATGCGGATCCGCTAGCGGCAGCGAAAGCCAGGGCAGCGAAGACTAGGATCGCGGCAGCAGGTTGCGCAGGCGGTCCAGGTCGATGTTGCGCAGATCCTTCCGGTAGTACCAGGCCAGTGCGCATCCGGCCGCAAACGTCACGCCGAGGGTCAGAACCGTTGCCCAGGTTAGGGCGCTCGAGCGATCGCGCCCTGAGTCGGCATCGTAATCCGGTTCCTCCTGGAGTTCACCGTCCGCTTTGTGAATCCACACGGCGCCGCGTTTGTCGCTCATGAATTCCTCGGTTTGGGCCAGGGCATCGGCTTTCGTTGACGCCGAAAATATGGCGTCGTGGGATCCCTCTTCCTCGAGGCGCCAGAAATCGGCTTTTTTTACAAGATGGTAATGTTGCATGGTATTCTCCCTGCGTTGCTGCGCGTCCTGCGGGACCCTTCTGTCTGCGGGATGCGTGCTCAGTCGGCTGTCTTCGTCAGTTATACATCAGTTGAAAAAAGCAATTTCCATGCCAGACGCGTGAGCCCGTCACGCGCCGCGCACGCGGGGATAATGCACGAGCCGCGTGCGGCTCCACTGATCATGCCAGGTGAGTCGCTCCGGATCCCACAGTTGCCACAGGAATCCCAGCCCGAACGGCAGCCAGGAGAGGAGGGCGGCGAAAAAGCGCAGCGTGGACGCGGCGAGTCCCGGCACCTGGCGGTCGGGTGTTTCCAGCTGCAGGCCCCAGGACTGCATGCCGAGGGTGCGACCCTTCCACGACCAGTAGCCGACGAAATAGGCAAAGATGACGACGACGAGCGTGAGCTGGTAAGGCGCGTTGCCCGTCGGTTCGACCAGTTCGCCCCCGCGCATGGCGACGAACGGGATCGTGGCCAGCATGAGAACGGCAAACAGAAGAAACGCGTCATACAGCATCGCGCCGGCGCGGCGCAGCAAACCGCTGGGCTGCACGGTCACAGGCCCTCGACGAACTCGATCATGCGGCGCCGCATACGCGCATCCGGCAGTGCGCCGAACCCCGCCTGCACATTGTCCTGCATGTGTCCGACCTTGCTCGTTGCCGGGATGGCGCAGGTGACGGCGGGATGACCGACGATGAACTTCAGGAAGAACTGGCCCCAGCTCTCCGCAAACTCTGTCGCCCAGGCCGGGACTTCCTGCCCGCGCACCGCGCGGAACAGGGCGCCGCTGCCGAATGGCCGGTTGACGATGACACCGATACCGAGGTCGGCGGCCAGCGGCAGGATATGGTCATCCGCCTCGTGCTCGGCAAGCGAATAATTGATCTGGATGAAGTCCGGCCTGAAAAACTGCATCTCGGCCTCAAGGTCGGAGAGGGCGTCAGCCCGATAGTGGGTCAGGCCGTTGTAGCGGATGAAGCCGTCCTCCTGGAATTCACGGATGCTCTGCATGTGCAGCTCCGTGTCGCGCAGGTTGTGGACCTGCATGAGGTCGATGACATCCGTGTTCATGAGTGCCGCGGACTCGCGCATCTGCGTAATGCCCGCCTCCTTGCCGTCAGTCCAGACTTTGGTGGCGAGGAAGAGCTTGTTGCGGGGCGTGCCGGCTTTGACGATCTCTCCGATGACACCTTCGGACCGGTTGTACATCGGCGACGTATCGATCACGCTGCCGCCCGCATCCACCAGGGTGTCGACGATCTCGCGGCGCGTGGCGATTTCTTCGGGTGTGCCCGCGACGTCGAAAACGTCATAGGTTCCGATCCCGATGACGGGCAGCGTCTCGCCGTCGGCGGACGGGATGCGCCGGCGGGTCATGCTGGCCTGTTGCGACAGTCCGGTGAGTGGCGCAAGGGTGAGTGTTAGCGTCGCGGCCAGTGCGTCACGCCGATTCCAGCGCATTTTGCTCATGTGATTTTTTCTCCTCGATCCTGTCGCCGCTGTGACCGCGGCGCCGGTACTCACGCCCGAGCCACAGCGCGATGAAGACCCATAGTAACGCGAACGGCAACATGATGAGCGCAATGCCGCTGATCCCGAAGCCCCATATCGCACGCACGGACCAGGTGCCGATGAGGTCGCCGCCGCGGTATACGGCAGTGTCGATGAAGTTCTTCGCCTTGTATTTCTCTTCCAGGGTGACGACGGAATAGAGCATGTCATTGGCCGGCTTTGCGAACCCGAATCCTACGGAGCGGCGCACGACCTGCAGGACTGCAATGAGAACGAGCGTGGGCGCGAACGCCAGCAGGGTGAAGCCGATCAACGAAATCAGCGGCAGCAGTGCCAGCGTGACGCCCAGCCCGAGCCAGCGGACGGCGTGCCGGACTGCAAAGAGTTGCAGCAGCAGGGCAAGGACACCAGTAGTGGCGTCGACGAGGCTGAAAAAACGCGTTCGCTCGTCGACGCCGGCGATGGATGTGGCGACCAGCTCGTTCACGAACATGTACAGCGCGGTGCCGAGCAGCGAGGCAATGACCGACAGGAGCGAGATCGCCAGAAGGTAGGAGGAGCCGAGCACGTGAGTGATGCCTGCGAATGCGCTGCCGCCCAGCGGTTTCGGCGCTACCGCCGTTTCGATGATTTCCTGTGGCTGTTCCCGTTCTGCCCAGTCGCGCAGCCTGCGGATGCAGACGATGCTCAACAGAAGCAGCAATGCGGACAGCGGCAGCAGGTTCGCGAAGCCGAAGGGCAGGACGAGCTGGCTGGTCAGAAGCGGGCCGGCTAGTGCGCCCATGCTGCCGCCCGCCGAAATGACGCCGAACAGGCGGCGTCCCTGTTCCTTCGTATAGATGTCCGCCATGAAACTCCAGAACACGGAGACGACGAACAGGTTAAAGACGCTAATCCAGACGAAAAAGGCGCGGCCGATCCAAACGATTTCGGCGCCCGTCGCCGCGGCGTAGGAAAATACCAGGTAAAAAAACAGGATATTCGCTGCAAAAAAAGCGTAAACCCAGGGCAAGAACGTGCGTCTTGCATAACGCGAGGCGACCCAGCCGAAGACCGGGGAGGCGAAAAGCATGACGACGAACGTGCTCGAGAACAGCCACGGCACCGTCGTGGCACCACTTTCGACGCCCATAGCCTCGCGTACGGGCCTAAGCATGTAATAAGAAGACAGGACGCAGAAGAAATACGCGAAGGACCACGCCACGGCCCGCAGTTCCCGTCGCTCGAGGCCGAGTACGCGTTCTGCAAATTTCTGGATCATCGCTACCCGGGAGGCGCCCTGTTCGACGCAGTGTAAGGAATCGCGTTCGGCCGCGATAGCCGCGGGAATGGTGCAAGCCAATTCTTTTTAGAAGCCGGAGTTTCACTGCTGTCTGTATGTCACCGCATCGGTGACGCTGTGTGGCACGACACCACAAGGAGGCGAAGATGAAACAGGGAATGGTATCCATGGCGATCGCGGCCGCGCTGATGCTTGCCGGCGCGACCGCGGACACCCGGGAGGCGCGCACGACGGACGGCTGCCAGGAACTCGAATCCTCGGTCTACAGGGCAGTCCTTGCCGCTAGCGCCGGCTGGCACCGGCCTCTGACAGGCCACGCCGCAGGCGCCGACTGGACGCTCGTCTGCGCCGAAAGTACCCGGGCCGTAAGTGCAGGGTTCACGAAGGCGATGATGCAACGCAATGTCTTTTTGAGCTGGACGTCTCCCGACCAGGAGCGCGGCGATATGTGCCTCAGCGCGGACCTCTCGCAGTGTTACCCGAACCGCAATCCCTATGTGCCGATGGGCGCAGGTGACGCAGCGTTCGTCGCGGACAGCTGGCATGCGGTACAGCGAGCCATAGCCAAGTCGATGCCCGGCGGGCACGACCGCGACCTGACACGCTTCGCGCAGTCTGGCATGACACGGCAACTCGACGCGGAACTCGCCAGGACCCTGCGCGGCCGCAGCCAGCAGGCCTATTACTTTCGCTAGGCCGTCAGTCGGCCGGCCGAGTCCGCCGCCGGCCAGGGCCTTATAACCGCGACCTCGGTCCGAACCCCGGGTAATTAGCGGGTCGCTCCAGACTGTGTGGCTATGTCGCCAGGGCAATATGCTCAGCGGCAGTAAGCGCGTCATTCCGCGATCGCATCGTTTAAGCGTGAGATTTCAATGCCTTGGAACGAAGCCGCCGCGGCGGCCGCGACGATTGTCGCCGAGCCGGCGCAAGTCTGTTGCGAAAGAACGCCAGAGACGCCCACCGCCCTCTGTTCCGCTTGCAACTGTCAGCGTACGTTGAATCTTTCCGATCCACGCCTCGGTTTTTTCTGTTTCATTTGAACAACAACGTTCATTTGATCGACCGGTACGGCGATGTGTCGGAAGCCTTATTCATTTCGGACAGAGGGATACGACATGAAACACGCCATGCGAAATCGATTGAAGCGTTCTCTTGCAAGTCTCGGCACGGTCGTTGCCGGCACTTTTTGCCTGTCGCTGCCGTTGGCCCTGGCGCAGGCGCCTGCGGATAACAGCGCAGCGGAGGAGATCGAGGAGGTCATTGTTACCGGCAGCCGCATCAAACGCGACTCTACGTTTACGTCCACATCGCCGCTCGCGGTCATCGATGCTGCCCAGCAGGCGCAGTTCGGTGCCATCGATGCGGCATCGATGTTGCGGACCGCGACCTCCGTGGGCGGACAGCAAATCGATTCCTCCTTCTCGGGATTCACAGTCGACGGCGGGCCCGGCGCAGAAACCATCGGGCTTCGCGGACTGGGAGAGGAACGTACGCTGGTACTCATCGACGGGCGCCGCATCGGCGCCGCCGGCAACTTCGGTGCCGCGGTGTTCCCCGACCTTGCGCTCATTCCGAGCTTCCTCGTGGAACGCGCGGAAATCCTGTTGTCCGGGGCATCGTCGATCTACGGTGCCGATGCCGTCGCCGGCGTAGTCAACATCATTACACCGCAGGATTTCGAGGGCATCGCACTCGATGCCACCGTCGGCATGCCCGATTCAGGGCACGGCGATGAACGTACGGCCTCGATCCAGCTCGGGTCTGCTTCGGACCGGGCGCGCTTTTACATTGGCGGCGAGTACTACGAACGTGAAGGCGTGGCCGCCGCCGATCGTGAATTCACCCAGGGCGGGCATCGGTCCATTACGATCGACGAGAATGGTGAGCGCCAGGAGGTACCGGACGGTTTCTTCGACCAGACCATCGCCTTCGGGCCAGACTGCACGTTCGCGGGCTATACGCCCGGGCAGATGAGCGGGGGATCGACAGTGCCGGACTACTCCTGCGACGTCGACTTCGATGTTCAGCCGTGGAACGAAGCGTTCGGGTTCCTGAACCAGCATATCTGGGCGCCGACGGAACGCTGGTCCGCTTTTGCAAACATCGATTACGACCTGCAGGCCTTCGGCGATTCAACCGTGTATTTCCAGGTGCTGAATTCGAACCGCAAGCAATCAGCGAACGGCGGTGACGGGCAGTTCTTTCCCCTCGTGCCGGCTGCAAACCAGTTTAATCCGTTCGGGACAGACGTCGTATCGATCGCCTATGACGGCAATGAGCGCAGCGACATCGACGACACATCGGTGACTTACAACCGCTACGTCCTGGGCATGGAGGGAGATGTCAGCATCCTCAACGGCGTCGCGACACTCGACAACTGGACCTACGACATGTCTGTCGGCTACACCCGCAGCGAGGGCACGAACAGTTTCGACATCATTCGCAACGACCGGCTGACGAACTCGCTGAACAACTGCTCGAACCCGCCGCAGGATCTCTTCGGCGGCTTTGCGCCGGAATGTGTCCCGGTCAACCTCTTCAATGCGGCTTTCCTGCAGACCGGCAGCCTGGGCGATGCCCGTGACTATCTGGTGGCGCGTGTCAACAACGCAACCAAGGTGACGCAGACTGCGTGGGAAGCCGGCGCGACCGGCGACCTGTTCGAGCTGCCCGCAGGACCGCTGGGGGCGTTTGTCGGCGCGTCCTACCGGGAAGACAGCATCCTCTCCGATGTCGACATCAACATCGAGGAGAACAATGCCTGGGGCCGCTCGGCGGAGGGCGATACGATCGGCAGTACCGACATCAGCGAACTGTATGTCGAACTCGACGTGCCGGTACTCACCGACGCGTTCCTCGCGCAGGACGTCACCCTGAATTTGTCGTACCGTGTGTCGGACGACAAGTACTTTGGCACGGAGGATACCTGGCGGGCAACGGCCAACTGGGACCTCACCGACTACCTCCGCTTCCGCGGCACGATCGGTACGTCATTCCGCGCGCCGAACCTGAAGGAACTCTTCATCGCGGACCAGACTGGCTTCACCAACGCATTCATCGACCCGTGCATCGCATTGCCGCCGGGTGACGACGACCGGAGCCAGACGATTATCGACAACTGTATTTCCGAAGGGGTCGACCCGTTCAGCCTGGGCGAAGACGGTGCTCCGAGTGTCGGTACGGTATCGGGTGGCGCGGATGACCTGCGGCCGGAGACCTCGGATTCCTGGACGGTGGGCTTCGTATTCAGCCAGCCCTGGACGGATGCCTTTGACTTCCAGCTATCCATGGACTACACGAGCATCGAGATCACGGACGCGGTCGCAGAGCCCTCCGCCGGGTTCATCCTGCAGCAGTGCTACACCAGCGTCGGATTCTCCGATCCCTTGTGCGAGCGCGTGACGCGGAATCTCGCCGCTGCACCGGACCAGCGCTTCCTGCTGACGGTGGATGAATCCGTTGCGAACATCGAGATCGAAAATTACGAGGACGTCAGTTTCTCGACCTTGCTGGTCACCGAATTCGACCTGTTCGGATCGATGTCGGCGCTGTCCTGGAACGTGGACGCTACGAAGGCGCTCGAGTACACCGAGGGCCTGTTCATCGAAACGGCCGACGAACTCGTTGGCTCACTCGGTGTGCCGGAATGGCGCGTGCAGTCGATGCTCGGCCTCGACTTTGGCAACTGGAATGTGAGCCACCGGGCAACGTACTTCTCGGACGGCGAGGACACGCCACAGCAACGAGAGGATGCGGGTCTCTCCGACGACGATGTGGCGTTCGTCGGCAGCTTCGTGTCGCACAGCTTCAGCGTTGCCTACAATGCGGAGTCCTGGCGCGCGTTCCTGACGATGGAGAACGCCTTCGACGCAACACCGGACCTGATCGATGGCGACGCGTTCGTTGGCAACTCGATCAACAGCATGCCGATTGGTGTGTATCCCGCCGATGCCATCATGGGGCGCGCCGTCATCCTGAGTCTCAGCACGTCATTCTGACCGACACCGACACGTGCCAGTTTGACAAGGCCCGCTCAATTCGAGCGGGCCTTTTTTTGGCCGACGCGCTTCGGACCAAGGGGTTTCACCCTTAACACGGCTTGAGTGTTTGCAGATCGAACGGCAGGGTGAGCGGCGTACGCGCCGCGCCGCCGTAGGCCGCGGTCACGTTTGCGTTTCGGCCGAAGCAGCTGCCGACCGACGGGTCGACGGTGACGGCGAAACCGTCGTGTGCGCCCGCCGCCACGGACAAGCCAAACTCCAGCACCTTGTTGCCGTTCGACAACGTCAACAGGTCCGACGCCTCGATGCTGAAGCCGCTGACATTAGTCATGCTTGCGGCGGATTCGATCCGCCCCTGGAAACGGTATGAGGGCCCCGCGCCACCGGTCACCCGAACGTTCCACTTGTTCGAACTACAACCGTCGCGCCAGATGAACAACGCCTGCTCGGCAGTGCGGTCGTAGCTTGGTACGCCGGAGATGTTGGAGCAGACCGGGGTCGGTGCCGGAGGGGTGGTGCCCGGCGTCTTCGCTACGAGTACGGAAGCGCCTTCCACGGCATCGTATAGGGCGTTGCCGGCAACTGCGTTGAAGGTGTTCACCTGGCCGCTGGGCCACCGGATGGTCACGTTCGCGGTCGTGTTTTGCCCCAGGCCGAAATGCAGCCGGGTATCGTGCTGCGCCCAGCGGTGGTAGCCGCCGTTTTGCTCGCGCCGCTGTGTCTTGCCACCGGCGGTCACGGTTACGACAGCGCCGATCGCGTCGCGGTTGGAAACGGTGCCTGTCAGATCCAGTTGAAGCCAGCGCTTGGCGTTGCCGCGGTTGCGGAACAATTGGTCGGGGCCGCCATGGCCGTAGGGTTCTTCCGGATACAGGGCCAGGCCATTCGTCACGAACAGGTCAACGAAGCCATCCACATCGAAATCGCTCACGACGACGTTTTCACCGAGCCCCACGCCGGCGCCCGTGGGACCTTCCGCGCCGAAAGGGGCGGCCGCGGCCGTGAACCGGCCAGTGCCATCGTTGAGGTACAAGCGGTTCGCCGTGTTCAATACGGCGTCGCGGCAGACATAGTAGAGATCGACGTCCATGTCGTTGTCGAAGTCCGCGGCCGCCACGCTGACACACAGTTCAAGTCGATCGAGCCCGGTGCCGGTGACCTGGTTCGTGTACTTGCTCCCGTCGTATTTCAACAGCGCGGGCTTGATGGGCTTCTGGTTGGCCGGCACGCCGAAAACCTTCAGGTCGCTGACCGCCGCCGAACTGTCGAGAAAACTGTAGGTTTCGCTAAAGTTCGAGATGCCGCCTGGCGAGTTGACGTAGGTCCAGGTGGCGGTTGCCGGGTCGTAGCCGACGAAAATGCCGCGGTCCGTGGCGGGGTCATAGCTCTTTAAGCCGACCACGTCCGGATCGGAGGCGGAGAGCTGCATGCGAATGGGTTCACCCGCGGGCGCGGCCGGCGGATGCTTCCCGCTCGCGCCGATGTAAACGAGGTTGACGTTCGGGCCGCTCCAGTGCAGCTCGACGGACAGGTCGCCCGTGCTTTTGTAGGTCAGCCACGACGCCTGCGATTTGTTGTTCAGGAACTGCGCCTCGATAGACGCCGGTCCCACGATCGAAGCCCCGTTCAGCCGCACCCTGCCGCGCATGGCGAACAGGTCCATCAGCTGGTCACCGTCGAAATCGGCAATGGCGACGTCGGTGATGTTCGGCACCGGTGTCGCCAGGTCCGTGCGATCAGGAAAGGGCATACCGCCGGACAGGTCGTAGATACGCTGGGGAAGAGCGTTCGCATTGACGCACACCCAGTCCAGGCGTCCGTCCTGGGTCATGTCCGTGAGCAGCGAGAAATCGCCGTCCGTGCACTGGTGGCCCGAAGCGAAATTCTCGCGAAGAAAATCGCCGCCGGACTGCCGGTGAAGCTGGACTTTGTCGGCCTGGACGACCATACCGAGGTCGAGCAGCCCGTCGGTGTCATAGTCAAACCAGAAGGGCAGCCGTCCGCCCCAACTCATCTTCTCGAACGTGAAATCCTGGATGCGGTCGGTCAGCGTCGTGCCGTCGTTGACGAGAAACTGGGTGTCGTTCTTTGAGCCCGCGGAAATCACGAGATCCCGGCGCCCGTCGTTGTTGTAGTCGGCCCATGTTCCCCCGTGGACGTCCGAGCGCGGTGCGGCCTGCCAGGCGTCGATGTCGCCGCGCCTGTTCAGGAACTTCCCTTCGCCCTGGTTTACGTACAGGCCGGAGGGGTTACGGTGGTGGCTGACGAACAGGTCGGGGCGTCCATCGTTATTCATGTCGCCCCAGGCAGCACCGTAGGATTCGCCGGTGTATTCCAGCCCGGAACCGTTGGTTACGTCGTCGAACACGACCTGTGCTGTTGACTGCGACGAATAAACGCTGGCCGCACAAGCCAGCAGAACGGTCGCCGAGAGGCGGGGTCGCGCACCACTGTTCATCGGGCATGACGCCCTATAACCGGTAAACATTGAATCTCCGAATCGCCGCCCGGGCGGCGCGATGACCAGGACCCAGCTCGCAAGCGGTTTGGTCGGGAAAATGAACACAATGAGGTTTATCCGACGACGCGTCGGTTATCGCCTGCGCGATCAGATTTAATGCGCTATGCGAACGCCTTCAATTGGTTGACTAGTATACGACACCGTACTGCGAAAAATTGTAGCGTTGGCGAGAAGCGAAGTATGTACGGTTTCACACATAGGGCGAGTACCGCGTCTTGCGTAACGCCGGTCGCAGCGCTTGTTCTGTTCCTAAAACCTGAGGACGACCCAAGACACGCAGAGCATTGCTTTGAGTCCACGATGCCAATGGTACTCCCTACGGGATTCGAACCCGTGTTACCGCCGTGAGAGGGCGGCGTCCTGAACCACTAGACGAAGGGAGCGCGATGCCTGCCGGTGGGGCCGGGCCGCGTATTATACGGGCGATTCCGTGGGACTCAAGCGAGCGCACGCGGCGCGCTCCGGGCCGGGCGTCAATGGCCGGATGCTGGACGCCGGGCGGTCACGGGCTGGTATCATACCGCCAAATTACAACGCTCCAAACGGACAAACTCTTGAAAAACAGCGGGAAACCGACCGCAGACACGCCGAAAATCATCCCCAGGGCCGCCCATTCCGTCTCCCGGCAGGAAATCTCGGACGGGGCGCTGAAGGTTCTGTACCGACTCAACAAGGCGGGCTACCAGGCATTCCTGGTGGGCGGCTGTGTCCGGGATGCGCTGATCGGCCTGCACGCGAAGGATTTCGACGTAGCGACGGACGCCACACCGGACGAGGTGCGTGCGCTGTTCAGCAATTGCCGCCTGATCGGCCGGCGGTTCCGCCTCGCCCATGTGCGTTTTGGCCCGGAGATCATCGAAGTCGCGACCTTTCGCGCCGCGGCGATCCACGAACACGACGACGTCTCCCATGACGTTGAAGGTCGGATACTTCGCGACAACGTGTACGGCACGATCGAGGAAGACGTCTGGCGCCGCGACTTCACCTGCAACGCGCTCTACTACAATATCGCCGATTTCAGCATCTGGGACTACGTCGATGGCGCACAGCACATTGACCAGCGGCGGATCGTTCTCATCGGCGATCCGGACACGCGATTGCGGGAAGACCCGGTGCGTATGCTGCGCGCCGTCCGTTTTGCCGCGAAACTCGGCTTCACGATCGATGACTCCGTGGCTGCCGCCATCCGCGCGAACGTCAGTCTCCTGACGAACGTGCCGGCGGCGCGCCTCTTCGACGAGTTCCTGAAACTCTTCGGTGCCGGCAGCGCCGAACGAACTTTCGACCTTCTCTCCGAGTACGGTCTTTTTGGCCGGATGTTTCCGGCGACGGCGCAGGAACTCGAGATCGATGCAGACTTCCGCAATTTCGTGCGGGCCGCGCTCAGGAATACCGACCAGCGGGTTAACGAAGGCAAGTCGGTGACGCCGATGTTCCTCCTCGGTGTATTCCTGTGGGCGCCGGTTTGCCGGGTCGCGTCGCTGCATCGCGCAGACGAACAGATGACGGATGCGCAGTCCCTGAACGTCGCCGCCTACGAGGTGGCCGGCGAGCAGCAACGGCGCCTGTCGATGCCGAAACGCTTCACAGTGCCGATGCGCGAGATGATGGCGCTGCAGCCGCGCTTTTTCCAGACAAGCGGCCGTCGTGCAATGAACTTGCTGGAGCACCGCCGCTTCCGTGCTGCCTATGATTTCATGCAATTGCTGGCCGAGATCGGCCGTGTCGACCCGGACATCGCCGACTTCTGGACCGAGGTGCAGGGCCTGTCGTCGGAAAAGCGCATGGAACGTTTCCAGGTGCCGGCCAAGGCGCGCAAACGGCGACGGCGACGGACGCGTAAATCGGACAGTGACTGATGACCCTGCCGGCGGGCACATGGCGCCCGGCCTACATCGGTATCGGCAGCAATCTCGGTGACCCGGTACGCCAGGTCCTCGGAGCCTGCGCCGCGATGAACGGGCTGCCCGAGACGCGGCTCATCGCGCGTTCAGGCCTTTACCGCTCGGCCGCCTACGGTGGTGTGGATCAGCCTGATTTCGTCAACCTCGTCGCGGCATTGCTGACGCGCCTGGCGCCGCGAACGCTCCTGGCTCGCCTGCAGGCCCTGGAGTCACTGGCCGGCCGGCAAGCGGGCGGTGTCCGCTGGGGGCCGCGCGAGCTCGATCTCGATTTGCTCGTGTATTCCGGTGAGACGCTCGACGAGCCCGGACTCGAGGTGCCCCACCCGGGCATTGCGGCGCGAAATTTTGTATTGTTGCCGCTCTCGGAACTGGCGCCGGACCTGGTGATACCGGGAATGGGACGTGTGCAATCCTTACCCGTCGACCGGGACGAGCCGCGCATCACCCGAATGGAATAGAGGGCGTTGTTTGTCTGTGACTTCACTTACACCGCGCAGCAACGCGTCACGATTCATCGTGGTCGAGGGCCCGATCGGCGTCGGCAAGACGGAGCTCGCCCGGCGCCTTGCGGACAGCCTGTCAGGCAAGCTGATCCTCGAGGACGTCGAAGGCAACCCGTTCCTGCAGCGCTTCTACAGCCACGGACGCACGGCGGCCCTGCCGGCACAGATGTTTTTCCTGTTCGCCCGTGCACGGCAACTGGAGGAACTGCGGCAATCGGACCTGTTCACGGACGTGCGCGTCGCGGACTATCTTTTTGCGAAAGATCGCCTGTTTGCCGAGCTTAACCTCGATATGAACGAACTCTCCCTGTACGACCAGGTGGTCGACAAGCTCGGCGTTACGCCGCCGGTGCCGGATCTCGTCGTCTACCTGCAGGCGTCCGTGGACGCATTGCTGACGCGCATCGCCCGGCGCGGGCGGGCATCCGAACACCTGATCGACCGGGGCTACCTGGAGCGCCTGGCCGATGCCTATGCGCGCTTTTTTCACCGTTACGACGACGGTCCCTTGCTGATCGTCAACGCGTCGCAGATCGACCCGGTGCACAACGAGAGCGACTACCAGCAGCTGTTCCGGCAGATCGAAAAGATCAGTGGCGGACGGCACTTTTTCAATCCTGCCGCGGCCTTTGCCTGAGCCGTCGGGAAGTAATCATGTACACGCAACTCGAGCAACGCGGCATGCAGCAGCCCCCGGTGAACGTGTTGACACTCCGCGACATGAAAGCGAAGGGTGAGCCGATAGCCTGCCTTACCGCCTATGACGCGAGTTATGCCCAGCTGGTCGACCTTGCCGGTGTCGATCTCGTCCTCGTGGGCGACTCGCTCGGCATGGTCATCCAGGGACATGACACGACTGTGCCGGTGACCGTGTCCGATGTGGTCTATCACACGCGTGCGGTGGCGCGCGGATTGCGCAGGGCATTCCTCGTCGCCGACATGCCGTTCATGAGCTATACAAACCCCGCGCAGGCGCTCGACAACGCGGTTCGCCTCATGCAGGAAGGCGGTGCCATGATGATCAAGCTCGAAGGCGGCGAAGGGCAGGTCGAAATCGTCGAGCATCTAGCGCGCCACGACATTCCCGTGTGCGCACATCTCGGACTCAAGCCGCAGTCCGTGCACAAGATCGGCGGTTTTCGCGTGCAAGGTCGCGCGCGGGAGCAGGCAACGAACATGCTGATGGCGGCGAAGCGGCTCGAGGAAGCGGGCTCGGACATCGTGCTCCTCGAATGTGTGCCGAACGAAGTCGGCGCCGATATCACGGCTGCGCTCGAGGTACCGGTCATAGGTATTGGCGCGGGCCCGGGAGTCGACGGCCAGATCCTGGTGCTGTACGACGTGCTCGGCATAACCCAGGGCCGGACACCGCGCTTCGTGCGCAATTTCCAGGCAGAATACCCGACGCCACTCGCGGCGTCGGAAGCTTACGTGCGTGCAGTCAAGGACCGGAGCTACCCGGCGCCCGAACACTGCTTCTCCTGACACGTCCCCTATTCGAGACTCAGAACAGGAACGTCTGTGCAAATCATCCGTACCCGGGAAGAACTGAAGGAAACGTTGCTAGGCTGGCGGCATCACGAGGAGCACGTCGCGCTCGTCCCGACCATGGGGAACCTGCACCAGGGGCACGCCAGTCTCGTCGACGTGGCACGCCAGCACGCCGAGCGAGTGGTGGTGACCGTGTATGTCAATCCGACGCAATTCGGCACGGGCGAGGATTTCGAGGAATATCCTCGGACGCTCGAGCGCGACACGCGCCGCTTGCGCAAGGTGCGCGCCGATACATTGCTCGTACCCGAGGACGAGGTCATCTATCCGTTCGGTCACGACTGCGCGACAGTAATCTCCGTCCCCGGTCTCACGGAAAATTTCTGCGGCGCGACGCGCCCTGGACATTTCGACGGCGTTACCACGGTGGTGGCGAGGCTCTTTGCGCTCGTGCAGCCGGACGTTGCCGTGTTTGGCCAAAAGGACTACCAGCAACAACTTGTCATCCGCTACATGACGGAAGACCTGGGCCTGCCGATCCGGATCATTACTGCGCCGACGGTGCGCGAAAAGGACGGTCTCGCGATGAGTTCGCGCAACGGCTATCTCACCGACGAGGAGCGAGACGCCGCGCCACGCCTCTATGAAGTGCTTTCGTCAATCGGCAGCGAATTGCAGGCCGGAAAGCGCGACTTCGCCGCACTGGAGACGCGGGGCAGGGAGGAGTTGACCGCGGCGGGCTTTCGCATCGACTACCTCGCGGTCCGGCGTGCCGAGAATCTCGCGGAACCAAACCGCGACTGCGATGAACTCGTCGTGCTGGCGGCGGCGTTTCTCGGTCGGGCGCGGCTGATCGACAACGTCGTCGTAACGGTCTGAGGCTCGACCCGCCAGGCTCTCAAACGGACACGGCGTCGCGGCCGGCGCGCTTCGCGCGATAGAGCGCGGCGTCGGCCTTGCGGATCAGGGTATCGAGGCTCTTGCCGTCGCCGAGCGCCGCAATGCCCATCGAAATCCGGATTGGAATCTGGATCAGCGAATCGTCCGCGTCGCCGGTATCGCCACTGACGCGCTGACGCACGCGGTCCGCGATCGCGAGCGCCTGTTCGTCGTCCACGCCTGGCAGCAGGACCGCAAACTCGTCGCCTCCATAGCGCACCAGGATGTCATTAGGCCGGAAGTACTGTTTCAGGAGCTGCGCGACGGCGGACAGCGCCCGGTCGCCGGCGATATGCCCGAACTTGTCGTTGAAGTCCTTGAAGTTGTCGACGTCGATCATGATCAGTGACACCGGCTGCGCGTCATCCGCGCAGCGAAGAATTTCGCGCGGAAACGTATCCTGCATCGAGTGCCGGTTGCCGAGGCCGGTCAATGCATCGGTCGTCGCATGGCGCTCGTACTTGCGCAGTTCGCCGTAACTGTCCGCGATGACGTGATTGTGGCTGCGGACGCGTTCCGACAGGACCACAAGCAGGTTCTTGGAAAACGCGTGTGACGCATCGACCATTTCCCAGAGCGTACCCTGGTGAATGACGAGCAGGTGGCTCACTTCCGCAGCGATGACCCAGGCCGACGGATCGCGGTCCTCGATAATCGACATCTCGCCGACACAGGCGCCGACGTCGACATTGGCGAGTGCCGGCGTGATCGGCGAGTGGAGATGAATATTGAGGCTGCCCGAGAGGACGAGGTACACGTTTTCGTTGCTCGCGCCCGGGGACAACAGCACCTCGCCGACGGCAAGATCGCGGCGCGCACATTTGTCAAGAAGGACGCGGATCGCGTACGCATCGACGTCCCGAAACAGCGGGAGCCGCTGCAACATGCAGCACGGGTCTTCACGATCGATGGCAAGGGTTCCGGACATCCCGCCATTTTCAGGTCTGCGGGGGCCCAGGAATAACGACTACGGCACAGTCTGCCCCTCGAGCTCCACACGCGCGTCGGCGAAGGCTGCCCGATCCAGGGCCGTCGGTTCCGGGTAACTGAGGCCGATACTTTTAAGCGTCTGTACAATAATTTCCGCCACACGGGCCCGCATGTACGGCTTGTCATCCGCAGGTATCGCATACCAGGGCGCCCACGGACGGGAGGTCGCGTTGAGTGCCTCTTCGTAGGCATGCATGTACTGTTTCCAGTGGCGCCGCTCCCGGACGTCGCCCGGGTCGAACTTCCATAATTTCTGCTCGTCATCGAGGCGTTCGAGCAGACGGCGCTTCTGTTCCTCCCGCGATACATTGAGCCAGAACTTCAGTATGACGGTGCCGTTTCGCGCGAGATGCGCCTCCTGCTCGCGAATGGAACGCAGCCGCTCATCCCAGATCGAATCGAGGTTCAGTTCGCCGGGCAGTTTCTGCGAGGCCAGGAGTTTCGGGTGAACGCGGACCACGAGCACCTCTTCATACTGGCTCCGGTTGAAAATCCCGATACGGCCGCGTTCCGGTAAATGACAACTCGTGCGCCACAGGAAATCGTGGTCCAGTTCGAGTTCCGACGGCCGCTTGAAACTGAAGACCTGGCAGCCGGACGGATCGACGCCGGACATGACGGCGCGGATCGTCCCGTCCTTGCCCGCCGCATCCATGGCCTGGAAGACGAGCAATACTGCGTGGCGGTCGCCTGCGGATAGTACGCGCTGCAGTTGCTTCAGGCGGTCACGGCAGTTGCCCCGGTATTCCCCCATGAAGGATTCCGCGGTCGTCACGGGAGAGGTGGCGGCCTCGGCAACTTTGAAGCTGCCGTCGAACGGGACGAGATACGGGGATTGCGGTGCTTCGAACATGCATAGGCTCCGAGGTTCGTGATCAGGCGCCCTGGTGGCAAGCGAGGGCCCAGTCGATATGTTCCCGGACGAGCGGTGAGGCCGACTCGCGACGACGTTCAAGTGCGGCGACCACCGCACTCGTCGTCCGGGCATTGCCGAGCGCAACCGCGATGTTGCGCAGCCATCGTTCGTAGCCGATGCGCCGGATCGCACTGCCGGCGGTGCGCTCGAGCCAGGTCGCTTCGCTCCACTCGAAGAGTTCGGTCAGCTCGATCTCGTCGAGGCCGTGGCGCGGTGCGAAATCCTGTTCCGCAGTCGGCCGGGCAAACTTGTTCCAGGGACAAAATAACTGACAATCGTCGCAGCCGTAAATCCGGTTGCCGATGCCGGCACGGAACTCCAGGGGAATCGAGTCCCGGAGTTCGATCGTGAGATAGGAAATGCAGCGTCGTGCGTCGACCGTGTACGGTGCGACGATGGCGCCGGTAGGGCAGACGTCGATGCAGGCTCGGCAACTGCCGCAATGCGCGCTTGCCGGCTGGTCGAGGGGCAAGGGGAGGTCGGTGTACAACTCGCCGAGAAAGAACCACGAGCCTGCGCTCGTGTTCAGGAGGTTACTGTGCTTGCCGATCCAGCCGAGGCCGGACTTTTCCGCCAGCGGTTTTTCGAGTACCGGGGCACTGTCGACGAAGACCCGGTAGCCGAAGGTCCCGATGTGCTCAGCGATGCGCGCGGCGAGCGCCTGCAGCCGCTTTCGTAACAGCTTGTGATAGTCGCGGCCGAGGGCATAGCGCGATACGTACGCGGCCGACTCGTGGTCGAGCAGTTCCCGCGCCCGCTGCTGGGAGGATGCCAGGTAATCCATGCGGGCCGAGAGCACCCGCACGGTACCCGGCACCAGTTCCCCGGGGCGGCTGCGGCGCGTGCCGTGCGCCTGCATATAGTGCATGGTGCCGTGGAACTGCGCCTCGAGCCACGCCCTGAGGCGAACTTCAGCTCCAGCAAGGTCGACGTCACTGACGCCGAGCTGCTGAAAGCCGAGTTCCCGGCCCCAGCGCAGGATGTCGGACTTCAGGCGCGGCAGATCGACTTCGCCACGTTTGTCATTGGCGTCGGGCGACATGTCGTCCTTGTCGTTCGTGGCTGGAATGCGGATCTCCCCTCGGGCTTCCCCAGTATAATTGCCGCGATGCACAGCTTGCCTCTCGAGATCTACTCCGTGGCGTCGGTACGGGCGATGGACCGCCGCGCGATCGACCAAGCCGGCATAACCGCCTATACACTGATGCTGCGAGCCGGCGAATTTGCCGCGCGGGAATGCCTGCGACGCTATCCACGGGCACGTCGATGGCAGGTGCTTTGCGGTCCGGGCAATAACGGCGGCGATGGGTTCGTCGTCGCGCGTGCCGCGCGGGAAGCCGGTGTGCGCGTAAGCCTGTTCTCGCTGGCAGACCCGGTGGGACTCGCCGCGGAATCCGCGGAGGCGTGCAAGGCCTGGCTCGGGGCCGGGGGTTCGATCCTGTCCTGGCAGGGCTCGCTGGTCGACGATGCCGACCTGACGATCGATGCCCTGTTCGGCAGCGGTCTTTGCCGCCCGCTGGCCGGTGACTACGCGGCCGCCGTCGCCGGGATCAACCGGCATCCGGCGCCGGTCGTTGCGCTGGATATGCCGAGCGGCATCCACGGTGACAGCGGGGAATGCCTCGGCATAGCGGTCAAGGCGGCAATGACGGTCACCTTTGTGGGGCTAAAGAGCGGTTTGTTCCTTGCGGAGGGTTTCGAGGCCACTGGCAGGCTCCGCTATTCCGGTCTCGACATCCCTCAGAGCTGTCGCGACGGCGAGCAGCCGGTACTTCGCGGTATCGGACGCCGGACTCTCGAGGACTACCTGCCGACGCGACGCGCGAACGCCCACAAAGGGGACTACGGCCACCTCCTCATCGTCGGGGGCGCGGCGGGCATGCCGGGCGCCGTGCGGCTTTGTGGCGAGGCGGCACTGCGAAGCGGCGCCGGCAAGGTCAGTCTGGCCACCCATCCCGGTCACGCAGCGGCAATCGGTGCCGCGCGTCCGGAGTTGATCGCGCACGGCGTGGAAAACGCGAAAGA
>JBGTLY010000051.1:0-1587 GCA_041743865.1 Woeseiaceae bacterium | reverse complement strand
CCTTCCCGCCCGGCTGCCGGTCGAGCGTCGCTCCCGTCACCGTTTCGCCGGCCACGGGCAGGCGCGGTGCACGCGCCGAAATATCGAGGTTCACCGAACCCGCTATTAGCAGGCGGATCACGTCAGAAGGCGAGCAACAGTCCGGCCAGGGCCGCGCTCATCAGGTTCGACAGCGAACCTGCCGCCACCGCACGCAGTCCGAAGCGCGCAATGAGTTCGCGTTTTTCCGGCACGAGCACGCCGAGGCCGCCCAGGAGGATTGCTATCGATGACAGGTTCGCGAAACCGCACAGTGAGAAGGTGACGATCGCACGCGTCCGTTCGCTGGCATCGCCGAGATAGTCGTCGAGGTGCGAGAAGGCAACGATCTCGTTCAGGATCAGCTTCTCGCCGAACAGGGAGCCTGCGGCCTGGGCTTCAGTCCAGGGGATGCTGAGCAACCACATCACCGGCGCGAACACCCAGCCGAAAATCATCTGCAGCGTGAGTTCGACGCCGAACCAGCCGGCCACCATCCCGACCAGGCCGTTGAACAGCGCGATGAGCGCGACGAACGCGATCAGCATGGCGCCGATGTTCACCGCGAGTTTGAGGCCGTCGCTCGCCCCGATCGCGGCGGCGAGAATGACGTTCGCGTGCTGGCTGCGTTCCATCTTGAGGCTCTCGCGTCCCTGCAGCGCACCCGCCTCGTCCGGCATCATGAGTTTCGCCATCAGGAGCCCGCCGGGCGCCGCCATGAAGCTCGCCGCAAGCAGGTATTTGAGTTCAGCACCCATCAGCATGTAAGCGGCGAGCACGGTGCCCGCAACGGATGCAAGTCCGGAGACCATGACGGTGAACATCTGCGGGTCGGTGAGCCCGCGGAGGTACGGGCGGACGACGAGCGGGGCTTCGGTCTGCCCGACGAAGATATTCGCCGCCGCATTCATCGATTCCACGCCGCCGGTGCCGATGATCCGGTGCAGCGCGCCGCCCACGAGACGCACGATCCACTCCATGATGCGCAGGTGGTACAGGACCGACATCAGCGCGGAAAAAAAGATGATGATGGGCAGGACGTTGATCGCGAAGCTGAAACCGATGATTTCCGTGTTTGCCAGCGGCCCGAAAACCATGTCGATCCCGGCCTGCGAATAGTTGACGATGGCCAGCACGCCGGTGCTCATCCAGTCAATGGCGCGGCGCCCGACTTCGAGGTAGAGCACCAGCACGGCCAGTACGATCTGCAGAGCAAACGCGGCGCCGACGATGCGCCAGCGGATGGCTCGACGGTTAGTCGAAAAGAGCACCGCCACAGCCAGGATCGCGAGTACGCCCACGAGCCCGATCAGCGTGTCCTGCATGGAGTCGTCCCCGCGAGCGCCATGGTGTTGCGCAGCCTGTCGTGCATCTTATGCATCGTTGCGAAGGATACCGTACCGCACGGCGTCAGGCCCCGGCAATCTCGATGACCACGGGCCGCGCCGCCGGCGCCTCATGGCCGATCTCGCAGGCGGCCAGCAGTTGCCGCTCGGCGACCCTGGCCGCTGCATCGCTTGCAGCGTGCACGATCGCGAGCGGCCGTTCAGTGTCGAGCGCCGCACCCAC
>JBGTLY010000050.1:0-5134 GCA_041743865.1 Woeseiaceae bacterium | reverse complement strand
GGCGCGCTCCTACAGCCTTTCCCGTAGGAGCGGCCCGCGGCCGCGAACGGATCGCGGTCGGCATTACGCGCGAACTTTTCGCGCGCATGGCGCGCTCCTACAAACGAATCCTTCGCGCGCATGGCGCGCTCCTACATCCTTCACGCCTCTGCGAGCGCGGAAATCGCCTCAGCGGTGAACACACGAAGGCCCAGCTCCACGCGGTAGCCGTGGATTTCCTTGACGTCGAGCTTGCGCATGAAGTCGAGAATTTCCGGTGAGATCACCTGTCCCGGCACGAGAATCGGAAAACCGGGTGGATACGGGATTATAAACCCCGACGACACGACGTCGCGACCGGCCGCCATTTCCTCATCGAGCGCGCTGGCGTTCAGGTTAAAGTATTCGCACCGGCTCTCGTCATACGCATAAAAATAGGCCGCCCGGATATCGCCGGCGCTCGTGCGCTCGCCGTGCGGGCGGAATACGTCATGGAAGCGTGAGAAATCGGGCAGCGAGGGCAGCTCCTCCGTCAGCGAGTGGACGCGCGCCGCAAACGCCTTTTGCTCCATCGGGCTCGCGTCCTCGAGCCTCGCATCGAGCTCGCACGCGATTTTCACCAGCACTTCGATGAGGTAGGCCACCGATGAGCGCGTCGTGCCGATGTTGGTCATAAAGAGCACGGTGTTCCGCGAGGTCTTGTTGATCTGGATCCCGTACTTGTCCATCAGGTACTTGTTCTTGAACGTGTCGCCATCGATGCCCGTCTGCCCGGTCGTCATCGTGACGCGGGTGGGGTCGATGACGAACTCGTCCTCCACCCACGCATCCCAGAGCTGGTTCCAGCCGGTGTCGTCGTCCCAGTAGACCTCGATACCCGACGTGCGGAACGCGGCGGGCACCATGTCGCCGATGGCGAGCACCTGGAAGTACTTTTTCAGCAAGGGGTGCGAGGAGATAGCGCGCCGCATGATCATGGCGGCCTCGATCTGCTTTTGCACGAACTCGAAACCCTCGAGCTCCACCTGGCGGCGCCCGACGTCGAGCGAGGCGATGATCTGGTAATTCGGCGAGGTCGAGGTATGCGTCATGTAAGCCTCGCGAAACTCCTGCTCCACCTCGCCTTTGAAGTCCTGGTCGTGCACGTGAATCATGGAGCCCTGGCGCAGCGAGGTCAGGGTCTTGTGCGTGGACTGGGTCGCGTACACCCGGACGCGGACCTGGTCCGGGTCGGGCAGCAGGCGGGCCTCGAGCAGGCCCTCCGTGTCCGTGGGCGCCGAGCGCGCCCACGCTTCGTAGGTCTTGCGGTATTCCGGTGAACGGTAGCGCTCGCGGAGCTTCTGTGCGCAGTGCATGGCGGTGCGCTGGCGGTAGGTCGGTGAGAACCGGGCAAAGGCGAACCAGGCCTCGTCCCACAGGAACACCAGGTTCGGTTTGATGGCCAGGCATTCCTGCATCACCCGCTCGACGTTGTAGACGACGCCATCGAAGGTGCAGTTCGTCAGCAGCAGCATGCGCACCCGGTCGAGTTCCCCGGCGGCCTTCAAATGCAGCAGGCGTTCCTTGATGTCGCGCGTCGGCACGGCACCGTACATGGACCAGTCGTGCAAGGGGTAGCTGTCGAGGTAGACGACTTCTGCGCCGGCCAGGACGAGGCCGTAGTGATGGGATTTGTGGCAGTCGCGATCCACCAGCACGATGTCGCCCGGCTGGATCAGTGCCTGTACCACGATCTTGTTGCAGGTCGAGGTGCCGTTGGTCGCGAAGTAGGTGTGCCGGGCGCCGAACGCGCGCGCGGCCAGTTCCTGGGCCCGCTTGATGGGCCCCGAGGGCTCGAGCAGCGAGTCGAGCCCGCCGGAGGTCGCCGAGGTCTCGGCGAGAAAAATGTTCGGCCCGTAAAACGTGCCCATGTCCTGGATCCAGTGCGAACGGGCGATGGACTTGCCGCGGCTGATCGGCAGGGCATGAAAGACCCCGGTCGGCTGCTGCGAGTAGGCCTTGAGCGCGTTGAAAAACGGTGTCTCGTAGCGCTCCGAGACCCCGCGCAGGATGTTCAGGTGCAGCTCGGTGAAATCCTCGGCGTTGTAGAAAACCCGGCGGCAATTGCCGAGGTTTAAGCCCGCCACGTCCTCGACGCCGCGATCGGTCACCAGGTAGACATCGAGTTCCGGCCGTATTTTCGCGAGCAGGCGGCACAGCTCGATGCCGTAATTGTGGGGCGCAAGCTCATCCAGGTCCTCGTTGCCGAGGCGGCTCAAGTACTGCGTGAGGATATCGACCTCGCAGCGCGTGCGCAGGTCGAAACCGAAACGAATGATGACCGCCTGGATATTGTGATTCACCATCACCGCGATGACGGCGTCTTCGAGCGACGGTGCGACGATCGGCTCGTAGATAAACGGGTCTTCCCGCCGCCGCATGGCATGCAGGCTCGAGCGGAGTGAGCGCTCCTGCGGCGGCGTCAGCGGGTCGACGAACAGGGTTTCGAAGTACGGACGCGCATAGGCCCTGGCATCCGGGCTTTCTTCTTCCTCCGGCCCCTCGTCATTCTCTGCGGCTTCGCCAAGCAGGGGCACCGTGCGCCGGCGGTAATAGCCGCTCGAGGTGGCGCGTACGATCCGCCGCACGAGAAGTGCCAGCGACTCGAAACTCCCGCTTTGGAGGAGCTCGGTCAAACGTTCGCAGACGGCGCGGCCGGGAAAGGCCCAGAACGGCTCGATGGGCTCGAGGTTCTTAAGCCGCTGCGCCGCCTCCTTCCGCAGGCGCTCGAGGCTCTCGCCGTCGTGCACGACTTTCGCGAGGCTCTGGGTGGCGTCCTGCAGCGCGCTCCACTGATCCGCCCGGAGTTGCGCGGCACTGTACGGATCGTCCGCCGTGGATGTGCGCAGCGTTGCTGCGGCCGGTTTTTTTTCGTCTGGCGTCATTGCGTACTCCCCGTACTTTGCGCGCCTCGCTTCTCGTTTAAAGGGGGACGACTCACTGCTCGTGCTTGGACCCTTTGTGCCCGGACGGGGGCGGCGTGCCGATACCGGCGCGGGAGCCTCGCTGCGGCAGCTGCAGCGGCCCGAGGGTTCCGAGGAAAGAGTCCTTGAGGGTGCCCGGCGCGTACACGGGGAACTGCACCTGGGTATCGCGGAAGCTTTTCAGCGGCTGGCCGAGCCCGTGTACCCCGCACTCGCGCTGGCGCCGCACCAGCTCGAGGTCAATCTCCAGCGGAATGATCTCCTCGCCGGATCCCGCCTGGTAGAGCACGACGCCGGACGGATTGAACACCGCGGAGCGGCCGACGCCGCCCGCGCCGAGGCCATTGATATCGAACACATAGCACTGGAACTGCGCTGCGGTGGCGCGGGCAATGGTGAGCTCGATGCCCCGGTCCACCGTACCGGTCAGCACCGGGTGGATCAGAACTTCCGCACCCAGGGCCGTGAGGGTTCGCGTGGTTTCCGGAATCCAGATGTCGTAGCAAATAGAAGCGCCGAAGCGGCCGACCTCGGGCACGTCGAAGAGGCAGAATTCCGAGCCGGCCGCGACGTTCGCTTCATAGGGCAGAAAGGGGAACAGCTTGGTGCAACGTGACACGATGTCGCCCTGCGGGTTGATCACCGGCATGGTGTTGAAGATCCGGCCGTCGGCGGCCGTTTCGTACAGCGACCCGGGCAACAGCCAGATGCCGTGTTTCGCGGCGGCCTTCCGGTAGGCGAGTTCCGCCGGCCCGCCCGGCGGCTGGGCGTGGCGCGTCAGCGGCCCGCTCGTCGCGAGCTCGCTCAAGACCACCATCTGCACCCAGGGAAACTGGGCCACCGTGAGTTCTACCTTGAGGAGCAGGGCGTCGACATTGCTGTGCAAGGCCCCGATGTGGCACTGAATGCCGGCTATGGAAAAAGGTACCACCCGCAACTCCGTTCGTTGTCAAAGCCGCACATCTTAACGCATCGGCCCAATTAATCGGGCGCAGGGTTTCGCCGGTACCTGTAGAGCGGGCCATGCTGTGGGAGCGGCCGTGCTGTGGGAGCGGGCCATGCCCGCGATTGTAGGAGCGGGCCATGCGCGCGATCGGTCGGTCGGGATCGCGCGCATGGCGCGCTCCTACGGCAGGGAGGTTTGACGCGCACGGGTAGTGCGCATAACCTGTGCGCATCATGCCCAAAGCCAATACTACAGCGGCGCGCCCCCGGGCTTTAAAGAAACCGGTCAATCTGTCCATCAGCAGCGATTTACTGGCCGACGCCCGCGCGCTCAACATCAACCTGTCTGCAACGATGGAGGCGGCATTGGGCGAGGCCGTGAAGCGCAAGCGCCAGGAACGCTGGCTGAAGGACAACGCAGACGCGATCGCAGCGTACAACGAGCGCGTGGAATCGGACGGCGTTTTCAGCGACGGCCTGCGCACGTTCTGATGCCGCAATTCGCCGTGCACCGCAACCCGAACCCGGCGACAAATGCTGCGATACCGCTGCTGCTGAACATACAGAGCGAGCTGCTCGATGCGCTCGCAAGCCGGGTCGTTGTTCCCCTGTACGTGCCCGCCGCCTTGCACGATGGCATCCTCACACAACTGATGCCGGGCATGGAGGTCGACGGCGCAAGCTACATTGCCGTGACGCCGGAGCTTGCCGGCATTCCCCGGAAAGTGCTGGGCGAGCCTGTGGGCGACCTGTCGCACCGCCGGCACGACATCGTCGCGGCGCTCGATCTGTTGCTCACGGACGCCTGACCCCGCCGTAGGAGCGGGCCACGCCCGCGATTGTAGGAGCGCGCCATGCGCGCGATTGGTCGGATCGCGGGCATGGCCCGCTCCCACAGCATGGCGCGCTCCTACAGCATCAAATACTGCTACCATTCCCCGCTGTTTTTGATGCCCCGCCTGCAAATTCCGCCTTAAATGCACGCACGCCCCCCACGTCCTCAACGCACCACGCCGCGTATCACCGCGCTCCTCTTAGGGCTGGGCGTTACCGCGGTAACGTGGGCGGGCCCCATGCTCCCGGCCGGCGACATGGCGCTCCGAAGCGACATCCAGTACCTGGCAGATCACGGCATCATCAAAGGCTCCGTGTCCACCTGGCCGCTCGCCTGGGCCCCGATCGCCCGGGACGTGGGCGCCGCGGACCCCGCGAACCTGCCCTCGCACCTGGCCGAGGTGGTCCTTCGG
>JBGTLY010000049.1:0-10142 GCA_041743865.1 Woeseiaceae bacterium | reverse complement strand
CGCCGCCGCTGTCGGAGGAGCTGGCGCGCTTATCGCGCGCGAGCTATGGCTCGGGAGACGTGCGCTGGGACGGCGCCGCGATGGCCCAGGCGCTGCGCAATATCAAAGGTCGCCGCGAGAGTCGCGACCCGGAGTCCGCCGATGCCTTGCCGCCGCTGATGCCGGGCTAGGCAATCGCCGCTACCAGCTTCCGGTATTCGGCATCGACGCCCAGGGTTCTTTCGGCGACAGGGCTTCGCCAGCCTGCAAAAGTTCGATCGAGATGCCGTCGGGCGAACGTACAAAGGCCATGTGACCATCCCGTGGCGGTCGATTGATCGTGACGCCGTTCTCCCGCAGCCTTTCGCACAGCGCATAAATGTTTTCGACGCGATAGGCGAGATGGCCGAAGTTGCGGCCTCCGTCGTAGGGCTCAGCGTCCCAGTTCCAGGTAAGTTCGACCTGCGCGTCCTCATCGCCGGGCGCGGCGAGGAAGACGAGCGTAAAGCGGCCCTGTTCGCTCTCCTTGCGCCGTAACTCGCTGAGACCGAGCAGCGCGCAGTAGAACCTGAGCGATTCATCGAGGTTGGTGACGCGCACCATCGTGTGCAGGTATTTCATAGCGGCTCGGTTGCAGTGGCTCGTGCTGCCAGACCACAATGGTCGGTGATTCCGCCGCCGCCGGCAACCGCTGACCCGATCGACTCATGCAGAACGCCATCGTAGTTCCACCCGAATCCCGTGTCCGTCCGATCGACTGACGGCGGTGCGCCGCTGCTCCTCTATGTGCCCGGGCTGCTGCCGAAGCCGCCGGCCAACCTGCATCGGGATGCACTGAAGCGCTGCCTGGTGGATGGCGTGCGCCGCGTCGACGCGGCAACGGCGGATCGTATCCGGGCGAGCGACAGCGCCTTCGACATCGTCGCGTGGACTTTCGAGTTTTATGCAGCGCATAGCGATCTGGCGCGGGACTCCGCGGCGATCGATGCGGTCATTGAACAGCAATCGGCAACGCTCGCCGACATGCGTGAAGCCACGGCATGGCGCCGCCGTTTCACGCTCTGGCTCTACCGGACCGGCGACCTGCTGCCGTTCCTGATTCCACATCTCGCGAGCGAGCGTGTTGAATTGCATCTCAGGGACCTGCATCGCTATCTCGAAAACGAGGAGGGTGTGGCAGACCGCGTCCGTGGGCAACTGAAGCTGTCCTTGCGTGCCGCCCGTGAATCGGGACGTCCGCTCATGCTCCTGGCCCACAGCATGGGGTCCGTCATTGCTTTTGATGTCCTATGGGAGTTGACCCACATCGATGGTGCGGCCTGGCCGGTCGATCTGTGGCTGACGATGGGCAGTCCGCTGGGCCAGCGCTACCTGCAGCGTCGCCTGCTCGGTCACGATCGAGGCGGAGCGGAGCGCTACCCGGCGAACGTCCGTCGCTGGATCAATCTCACGGCCGTCGGCGACATGACGGCTGTGGACCCCGACCTCGCCAGCGATTTCGGCGAGATGCGGAGCCTGGGCCTCGTCGAGTCCATCTCAGACCTCGCCTTGTACAGCCATTACCGCCTGGACGGCACGTTGAACGTGCATGCCGAGTACGGCTACCTGGCGAACGCGGTTACCGGCAAGATCATCGCAGACTGGTGGTCTGCACAAGCATAGGAGCGCGCCATGCGCGCGATGATTCCGCGTCCGATTCGCGGCCATGGGCCGCTCCTACGAGGCGGTGTCGAGTGCCGGGGTGATGACGATGTCGATGCGTCGATTTCGCTCGCGTCCGCTGGCGGTTTCGTTGCTCGCGACCGGCCGCGTCTCTCCGTAGCCGGTGGCGATAAGCCGGTAGGTCGGGATGCGCATCGCATTGATCATGTACTGTTGCACCGACTCGGCACGTTGCTGCGACAACGTCTGGTTCATGTCGTCGCCGCCGTAGGAATCCGTGTGGCCCTCGATCGTCAGTTCGCTGCGCGGAAAGACATCGATGGCCTTTTCCACCTTCTGCAGCAGCGGGAAATTTTCCGGCCTGATCTGGGCCGTGCCGCTGTCGAAGTTGAGGCCGACAAGCCGCAGTATCACGGTATCCCCCTGCCGGAACACCAGGGCCTCGTCCCGGCCGAACATCTGCTCGACCTGGGCAAACTGTTCCTTGATCCGGTTCTGCGCCTCGAGCCGCTGGATCAGCGCCGTGCGCTCCGCAGTTGCGCCGCCCAGTCGCTCGTCCAGTACTCGCAGTTCCTCTTCGAGATCGGCAAGCCGGCTGTCGTCCTCGACGTTTTCCTGTTGGAGGCGCTGGTGCTCGACGCGCAGGTTTTCAATCCAGGTAACGAGTTCCGCTGAGAGCGCGTCGGGCCCGGTGGCCATGTCCGGCAGTACGTCGGCGGCATTCGCCACGGCACGCAAGGCCTGTTCCCATTGCAGTACGAGCTCCTCGGGAGTCAGGTCCTTGTCACGCACCTGCAGGACGAGTTCTGACAAATAGATGGCATGTCTCGCCTCGTAGTTTGCCTGTTGCGCGAGGCTTCGGGGCAGATCCGTATCGTAGCGGTTTTCGCTCAGTTCCCGCTCTGCGTCTGCCAGGAGTTGCCGCGCTCTGCCATAGATCAGGGGCGCATAGCGGTCGGCGCGGGCCTGCTCGGCCTGTTCGAGCAGGCGCCGCGTGTCCGTGAGGTACTCGGCCTTGATCGCAACCAGCTCGGCGTCCCGGTACAGGCTCGTTGCTTCGATATCCTTGCGCTTTGAGCCTTTCAGGTCACCGCGCTCGAGCAGCTGAATTGCATCCGCAAACGCGCGCTGCGCCTTCTCCCAGAGTTCGGGGGAGAGCTCGGGCGCGCTGGCGTTGGCCGCGTCCTGCCGGCTCTTCATGACCTGGGCCAGTGCCGTCGTCGCGAGCCGCGCCGCCTCGGCAGCGGTCTTGAAATGATTCGCGGCCTCGGCCGCGTTCGTGCGGACACTCTCGATATTGCGGCCGCGCGCCAGTCCGTCCTCGGCGTCACTGTATTCCTTGATGGCGCGGCTGTAGCTGCGGGGAGCGAGCAACTCGGCGTTCGCGGCAACGGCAGCGGCTTTCGCGGCATCGGCTTCCCGAAAAAAGGTCTCCCGCAGCGCGTCCTGTGCCAGAGCGGCATGGGCGCCTAACAGCAGCAGGATCGCGGGGAGCGAGCGCAGTGTGCGTTGCGTGGTCGTCAATCGTGCGAGCATCAGCAAATACCTCAGTTCCAGGGTTGTGCGGCGGCCTTGCCCCCGTCACGGGATTTTACATCCAACCATTACCGGAATTGCCGCTCTTGCCTGTGACAAAAATCACTGTTTTGCCAACGATTTGACGAAATCGGGCAATTTGTGCACCGGCTCACAGTCCGGCTCCCGGGGCGAGCGTAGTGTAAAGCCATGTCCGCCAAGTACTACACGCAGTTCATTCTCACCGATGCCAGCTACAAGGGGCACAACGAGTTTGCCGGTGTGGTCGAGTTGAACGAGCCCATGGACGCGATGCGCGACCGGGCCGACATCGAGGCGGTACTGGCGAAGAATTTCGACCTGGACCGCAATGGCATCAAGCTCCTGAGCTGGTCCCGCTTGCATTGAGTGCTCTCGCAGACGCACTACCCTGGCGTCTGAGATTCCCCCTGACTCTCCCGGCTTAGGCCGGGATTTTTTTTGAGCACGTCGCGCGGTTACCTTTCGCGTGCGGCGTATGCGAAAATGCGCGTCGGTGTTCCTGCGGTCCAGCGAACGAATGAGCGAATCAGAGAAAACCAACCGGCCGACATTCCGCGGCATCCCGATCGTCAGGAGCGGTATGAAATACCGCACTGAAGCCGGATTTCCGGCGATCAGGAACGGTGTGAAGCACCGCGCGGATGCCGAACCCGTGCCGGCCGGCCAGAAGCCGCCGTGGCTGCGCGCGAAAATGCCCGCCGGCGCCGGCTATTCCCGGACGCGCAACATCGTCCATGAACACCGCCTCGCCACGGTCTGCGAGGAATCGATGTGCCCGAACATTGGCGAATGCTGGAACGCCGGCACCGCGACGATCATGGTGCTCGGCTCGGTGTGCACGCGCGCCTGCCGCTTTTGCGCGGTGGATACCGGCAACCCGCGCGGCTGGCTGGACGCCGAGGAGCCCTTGAACACTGGCAAGGCAGTGCAGCTCATGGGGCTCAGCTATGTCGTCATCACTTCGGTGGACCGGGACGATCTACCGGACGGCGGTGCGGCACACTACGCAGCCTGTGTGCGCGAGATCAAACGTCTCAATCCCGGAACGGCGGTAGAGGCCCTGACGCCGGACTTCAGCGGCCGCCTCGCAGACGTAGAGGTCGTGGTCGACACAGGGCTCGAGGTCTTCGCGCAGAACGTTGAAACGGTACGGCGGCTGACGCACCCGGTGCGCGACCCGCGTGCCGGATACGAGCAGACCCTCGCGGTGCTGGCCCATGCGAAACGCCACCGGCCGACCGTCCTCACCAAGACGAGCCTCATGCTCGGGCTCGGTGAGCGCGACAGCGAGATCCTGCAGACGATGGACGACCTGCGTGCTGCGCAGGTCGACATCCTTACGCTCGGGCAATATCTTCGCCCTACGCAAAACCATTTGCCGGTCGAGCGCTATGTCACGCCCACGGAATTCGAGGCCTATCGTATCGAGGGGCTGGAGCGGGGGTTCGTCGAAGTCGTCGCGGGACCCATGGTGCGCTCGAGCTATCGCGCCGAACAGGTGCTGCAGAAGAACAACGTCGGCCTGGCCGTCTAGACCGTTTACCTCCCGGAATCGCCTGATGAGTCAGTTCTTCGCGGAATACGGCCTGTTCCTGCTCAAATCCGCGACAGTCGTCGTTGCGATCGTCATCGTCACCGCAGTGATCGCGGCGGCGAGCCGCAGGGGTTCGCAGGAAGGGCTCGAGGTTGAGAGCCTGAACAAAAAATACAAGGCCGCGGCCCATACGCTTCGGCAGGCGTTGCTCGGCAAAAGTGAAAAAAAGAAGGACGAGCGGCGGGAGAAGAAACGCCTGAAGGCGGAGTCGAAGTCGGCGAGCCCCCGCCCGCGCAGCTTCGTCGTCGACTTCAAAGGCGATCTGAAGGCGACCGCCGTTGCGCATCTGCGCGAGGAGGTCAGCGCGATTCTCGACGTGGCTGCGTCCGGCGACGAGGTGATTGTCCGGCTCGAGAACTACGGCGGGGTCGTGCACGAGCACGGTCTGGCCGCATCGCAGCTCGTACGGATTCGCAATGCCGGCATTCCGCTCCTCGTTTGCGTGGACAAGGTTGCGGCGAGCGGCGGCTACCTGATGGCCTGTGTGGCGAGCCGCATTTATGCGGCGCCGTTTGCGATTCTGGGCTCGATCGGCGTGCTCGCACAGATTCCCAATTTCAATCGCCTGCTCGACAGCCATGGCGTCACGTTCGAGCAGATCACCGCGGGCAAGTACAAGCGGACAGTCACGATGTTCGGTGAGAACACGGACGAGGACCGCGCGAAGCTGAAGGAAGAACTCGAGGATGTCCACGCCTTGTTCAAAAACGCGGTCGCCACCTATCGGCAGGAGCTCGATCTCGACACCGTAGCCACCGGCGAACACTGGTACGGTGCGCGGGCCCTCGAGCTGAAACTGGCCGATGAGCTGAAGACCAGCGATGAGCTGTTGCACGGGCTCGCCACGGATCGGGACCTGTACCGGGTCCACTACCGGATGAAACAGCCTTTGCAGAAGCGCCTGATGTCCACCGCCGACGGCCTGCTCGCGCGCGTGACGGCAGCCCGCTGGCAGAACAGCCTGGAATCGCGGCTGCCGCGCTGAACCGGCCGCTCCCAGGGCGGAACCGGGGACGTGACGCGCTGTCCAAGTCCCGGTGGAGAGCGTCAGGCTCGCGTTATAATGCGGAGGCGACCGGAGATCACACGATGAGACATCAATCGATCCAAAGGGCCACCCTCGGTTTTATCATAGTCGCCGCAGTGCTGGCGGCATGCACGAGTTCGCCGACCGGCCGCAGCCAGATGATCCTGCGTTCTGACGAGCAGCTCGCTGTCGAGGCAGCGCAGCAGTTCTCCGAAATGCGCGCTTCGATACCGCTTGAGACCGATCGGTACACCATAGACTACATTCATTGTGTTGCGACCGCGGTGGTGGAAGCGCTGGAACCGCAATATCGCGATCTGGATTGGGATATGGCCGTTTTCGACGCGGATTCGGTGAACGCTTTCGCGATGCCGGGCGGCAAGATCGGCGTCATGACCGGCATACTCCGGGCGGCGGACAACCAGGACCGCCTCGCGGCCGTCCTCGGCCATGAAATCGCCCATGTCACGGCACGGCATTCCAATGAGCGGGCATCGCGCTCGCCGGTCGCGGGCGTCGGCATCAAGGTAGCGGCCGTCCTGCTCGGCGCCGGGCATTCCGGTGCGACCTATACGGCCTACGAAGCGCTCAACCAGGGTGCCGCTCTCGGCATCATGTTGCCGTTCAACCGGGCCCAGGAAAGCGAAGCGGACGTCATCGGGCTGGAGTTCATGGCGCGCGCCGGATTCGACCCGCGCCAGTCGGTACCCCTGTGGCAGAACATGTCGAAGGAGGGCGGCGGCAACGAACCTGCCGAGTTCCTGTCGACGCATCCCTCGAGTGAAAAACGCATCGATTCGCTCGTCTCCCAGTTCGGTACGTCGCTTGCGGCCTACAACGAAGCCAAGGCCGCCGGGCGGGATCCGGACTGCGGCCCACCGCCGCCTCCGAAGGAATCGACGAGAAAGAAAAGCGGTTCCAAGTCACCCTGACAACGCTTGTCCCTGGCCTGCGGTCGGGTAGACTACGCCGATGCGTCGAAACCCCGGTCGATCCCTGATGCGTCGCCTGCCGGCGCTAGGCGTCGTGATTGCGCTCCTGGGCGGCTGCTCCACCTTGCAGAGCTGGCAATCTCACACTCCGCCCGCGGCCGAAGCGCCGCCGGCGCCAGCGCTTGCCAGCCTGCCGCTCGAGGATGCCATCGACCCGAATCGCTTCATCCTCGATTCGCCCGAGCAGTCCGTCATCGGTGTCCCTCAGGTCGTCTTCACGCGCGCCGAAGACACGCTCGCGGATTTCGCGCTGGAGTACGGGGTTGGTTACGACGAGCTCATTGCCGCGAACCCCGACGTCGATCCCTGGCTGCCGGGAGCGAACACCGCCATTCTGCTCCCGACGCAATTTGTCATTCCGGACGTGCCGCGGCAGGGCGTCGTACTGAATATCGCCGCCAAACGACTGTTCTACTTCCCGCCCGACGGAATCGAAACAGATCCCGTAAGCGGCGAGATTACCCGGCAGTCCGTGCTCACGTTTCCGGTCGGCATCGGCAGGGTCGGCTGGGAAACGCCGATCGGTGAGACAACGGTGGTCTCGAAGGCCAAGGACCCGACCTGGTGGGTCCCGGCCTCGGTGCGCGAGGAACACGCGGCGATGGGCGACCCGCTGCCTGCAATCGTGCCGCCTGGCCCGGACAATCCGCTCGGTACGCGCGTGCTCAAGCTCGACATGCCGGGCTACCTCATCCACGGTACCAATATGCCTTACGGGGTGGGCATGCGCGTCAGTCACGGCTGCGTACGTCTGTACCCCGAGAACATCGAGTTTTTGTATGAGCTCGTACCGATCGGTGAGCGGGTACGCATCGTCAACGAACCGTATCTTCTCGGCCGCCTGGGGGAAGACTGGTACTTCCAGAGTCACCTGCCCCTCGAGGACGACACGATCGACCCCGAGGCCCGGCTCGACGCGATCGTCGAGCGGCTCTCTGAACCGGCGCTCGCAGGGCACCTGCGAGCCATCGCGAGCGCAGCGAGCGGGCTGCCAACCCGGCTCGCCGACTATGACCAGGCCGAGGTCCTCGGGCGGCTGCGCCGTGTGCACAACACGATTGAGCCCGACCCGGATGCACCAACACTCGAAGAAGTTCGCGAGATAATTGACGAAACGCTCGCCGCGGACGAACTCGAGGTGGCCGCGACGGACGACGCCGGCTAGGCCGGATCGATGTCGAAATAGCGGGCGAACTCTGCCGGCAGGCGCGTAAAGTCTGGTTGCGTGCGCGCCGGAACCTCGAGTGCCACGGCGTTGCAGGTATTCCAGAACAAGGGCCGGGTGACCGTACCGCTGCCGAGGTCGTGGCAGAGTGCCGCCATCGCCTTGCCGGAATACGTGGTGTCCAGCGCGATGCCGAGTTCGGCTTCAGCGAACGCGATCGCCCGCTCCGTCGAGATATCGGACTGTCCGTAGCCCCGGCCATAAAAGTCCTCGCGTAACACGATGCGCGCACGCGCCGCCAGGTCGGCGGGAACCCGTCTGTCATAGCGTCGCATCAATGTCGCCGTCTTCTCCAACAGGCGCCGGAGCGCCGCGGCGTTGGCGAATCGCGGATCGGTGACCCGGATGGCGCGTACCTCGAGCTCGAGTCCGGCGAGCGCGAATCCGAGGGCGAGGCCAGCTGCCGTACCGAGCGTGCCGGTGGCAACATAGACCGCTCCCGGCAACGGGAAGTCGCCGCTCTCGCACTGGCTGGCCAACTCGAGCGCGGCGTTCACAAAGCCGAGCACGCCCCGCCAGCCGGACCCGCCCATCGGGATCAGTTCGATATTCCTTCCCTGAAGGCAACGGCGCTGGATCTCGACACGCAGCGCGCGCGGCCCGCCGAAGTGCAGGATCTCAGTGCCGTTCAGCTGGTGCGCGAGGAGCTTCAGGTCAATGCCGGGCCGAACCGGCTGGTGGGACAACAGGCAGGTGCAATCGAATCCGGCACGCCGTGCATAGAGAGCGGTTGCGAGCGCATGGTTCGACCCCGCCGCCCCGTACGTCGCAATGCGCGTCGCACCGCGCTCGATGGCATGTCGCAACAGGTACTCGAGCTTGCGCACCTTGTTCCCACCGTACAGGGAGCCGCTTCGTTCGTCGTGCTTGACGGTGACTGACGCCCGCCTCGACGCTATGCGTAGCTCATGTACGGTCACGGGCGTCGGCAGGCGTGCGAGCGCCACGACAGGGCATCGCGCTGCGAGAGCGGGCAGAATGGCGGACAGGTACTGGCACATTTCGCTGAAAGATTAGCGGTCCGGGGGCGCTCCTGGCCAGCCGAATTGGCCAGGCGCTCAACACCTGTCTAGAATACGCGCACGCAAGATCTGGCGTTCAGGGGAGTGGAGCGTGTCAGATGCAGTGGGCCGTGGCATCACGGTCACGGAAATTGCGAACATCGATGAGCCCATCGATCTGACGCCGGAAACGACGGTCGCCGTCCTGGGCCGTGCGTTGCGTGGGCCGCTCGATACGCCGGTGCTGGTCCGGAACTTCGGGGAATTCCGGCGCCGATTCGGGGATTGCTGGCCGCGCTCCAGTCTCGGGCCGGCGGTTCGCGACTTTTTCGATCACGGCGGCCGCCGGCTCTACGTCGTTCGCGTGGCGAACAATTCCCGTGGTGCCATGCTGTGCCTGCCGGCGTCGGGCTCGGCCCTGATCCTGCGCGCCGTCGAATGCGGTTCGTCCGAGCGGCTCCGCGCGGCCGTCGACTACGACGGGATCGACGAAACCGACACCGAACGTTTCAACCTCACGCTCCAGCGGCTGGATCCCGGCAGCGGGAGGGTCGCAGACCAGGAAATGTTTCGTGCGCTGAGCTACCGTGCGGAAGCACCGGACTTCGTTGTCGATCGCCTGTCAGGATCCGAGCTCGCACGCGTTGATCATCCCTGGCCGACGCACCGGCCCGAGCCGACGCTCGCGGGCGGCAATCGCTTCCTGCCGGGCTGGGTCGAGCACGTCCAGGCGGGAACGGATGGCAGCGAACTGTCCGACTACGATCTCGTCGGTTCGAGCGTGCGCGGCACCGGTTTGTTCGCCCTCGATGCCATCGACGATATCGACGTGCTGTACGTCCCGCCCCGTGGAAAGGGCGTCGACAACGGGCCGGCACTTGTCCTGGCTGCTGAAATGTACTGCCGCCGGCGCGGCGCGATGTTGATCGTCGACCCACCCATCAACTGGACGACGAGTAACGACGCCGTGAAGGGACTGCGTGAACTGGGGTACGCGAGCCCCAACCTCATGACTTATTTTCCGCGCAGCCGGGCGACGGATGACAAAGGCGCAACGCGCGCGGCAGGTGCGTCGCTTGCCGGCGCGCTGTGCCGGCAGGATCGC
>JBGTLY010000048.1:0-8581 GCA_041743865.1 Woeseiaceae bacterium | reverse complement strand
ATGCCGGAACTTCTGCCGCTGCACGAGCGGCTTACCGCGCTCGCCGGCGGCAGCGAGCAGGCGGGCCGGTTTCTCTCGATGTATTGTCCCCCGCCCTACCTGGCCGGCTGCTCCCAGGCCGTGTGGCGCGGTGCCGAACCGCTGCTGGTAAGAAACTACGACTACGACCCGCGGGCCTTCGATGCACTGCTGCTGCACACCGAGTGGCTGGGGCGCAGGGTCATCGGCCTGTCGGACTGCATGATCGGCCTTCTGGATGGCATGAATGAAGTCGGGCTCGCGCTGTCGCTGACCTTCGGCGGGCGCACGAACGTGGGCCGGGGCTTCGGCATACCGCTCGTCCTGCGCTACGTGCTCGAAACCTGTACCGACGTCGAACAGGCGGTCGCGGCACTGACGCGCATCCCCTGCCACATGGCCTACAACGTGACCGTCCTCGACCGGGACAAGCGCTACCGGTCCGTGTATCTGCATCCCGACCACCCCGCAACGGTGACCGACTCGCCGGTGGCCACCAATCACCAGCTCGATCTGGAACCCTTGGAACAACTGGGGTGGGCGACCTCCATCGAGCGGGAGAATTACCTGTTGCAGGAACTGACGAAACGCCCGGGCACCGCCGCCGGGTTCGTCGCCGCTTTCCAGTGGCCGCCGCTCTATTCCTTCCGCTTCGATGCGGGTTTCGGCACCCTGTACACCGCGGCCTACCGCCCGGCGGCCGGCACGCTGGATCTCCACTGGCCGGGCGTTTGCTGGGCGCAGTCCCTGGACCGTTTCGAAGAGGGATCGCGCAGCATCGCGTACAGGTACTGAACCGAGCCCATGCACATCGACCCGATACTGCCGGTTCTCGTTGGCGCACTGCTCGCCATCCTCCTGATCGGCTTTGCGCTGAAGGCGCTCGGGCAGCCGCAGATCGTCGGCTACCTAATCGCGGGCCTCGTCATCGGCCCGCACGGCCTCGCACTGCTCGACGACCCGGTGCTGATCGGCCGGATCGGCGACATGGGCCTCATCGTCCTGTTGTTTTTCATCGGGATGGAGGCGTCGCCGGGTGCGCTGCTCAGCCGCTGGCGGCTCGCCATTTTCGGCGTGACGCTCCAGATCGCCGCCACCGTCGGCCTGATCTGGGGTATCGGCACCTTCTATGGCTGGTCGCTCACCTGGGTATTGCTGTTTGGCTTCGTGGTCACCCTCTCGAGCACCGCGATTGTCCTCAAACTGCTGAAGGACTGGGACGAGCTCAATACAAAGACCGGGCAGAATGTCCTGGTGGTACTGCTCGCGCAGGACCTCGCGCTGATCCCCATGATCATCGTGCTGAACGTGATGAGCGGCGCAGAGATATCGTCGTCGGAGCTCATTGCCCAGTTCGTCGGGGCCGTCGTGCTGATCGGCGTGGCTACCTGGGTGTTCACCAGTGATCACGTCAGGCTGCCGTTTGCGAGAAAGCTGCGCGAGGATCACGAACTCCAGGTCTTCGCGGCCCTGATGCTGTCTTTCGGGCTGGCGCTCATTTCCGGCGTGCTCGGGCTTTCGACGGCGCTCGGGGCGTTCGTTGCCGGTCTCGTGGTGAGCTCGGCCCGTGAGACGGACTGGGTGCACCAGAGCCTGGAGCCGTTCCGCGTGGTGTTCGTCGCGGTGTTCTTCGTGTCGGTCGGCATGCTGATCGATCCGGGCTTCGTGCGCGAGAATGCGCTCCTTTTGGCGATCCTCGTCGGCGCTATCACCGTCGTCAATACGGTACTCAATACCTCGATCCTGCACTGGCTCGGCTCCGGGTGGCGCCGCGCCGCCTATGCCGGGGCCCTGCTCTCACAGGTCGGCGAGTTCAGTTTCATCCTGGCCGCCATGGCTTATTCCAAGGCTGTGATTGCGGAAACCGACTACCAGCTCATCGTATCCGTGGTCGCGATCAGCCTCCTGCTGAGCCCGGCCTGGATCGGCCTGTGCAAATCCCTGCTAGGTCATCCCGAAGGCAAGCCGGATCGGCCGCGAACAGTACGGGTATGACCGCACGTAGGAGCGCGCCACGCGCGCGATAGAAGGTCCGCATCGCGGCCATGGGCCGCTCCTACACATACCGCGCACGTAGGAGCGCGCCACGCGCGCGATTTGACCCCGCATCGCGGGCATGGCCCGCTCCCACAGCACGGCCGCTCCTACAGATACCGCGCTCCTACCGGTAATATTCGCGGTACCAGTCTACGAAGTTTTTCACGCCCACCTCGATCGGGGTCTCGGGCTGGTAGCCGACGTCCTGGGCCAGGTCCTCGGTGTCCGACCAGGTGTCCGGTACGTCGCCCGGCTGCAGGGGCAGCAGGTTCATCTCGGCCTTTCTGCCGAGACACTCCTCCAGCACCTCGATGTAGCGCAGCAGTTCGACCGGCTTGCGGTTCCCGATGTTGTAGATCCGGTACGGCGCCTTGCTCGTGGCCGGGTCGGGATTCTCGCTGTCCCAGTCCGGATTCGGTTCGGCGGTGTGGTCGAGCGTGCGGATCACGCCTTCGACGATGTCGTCTATGTAGGTGAAATCGCGGCGGTGCTTGCCGTGGTTGAACACGTCGATAGGCTTCCCGGCGAGGATGTTCTTCGTGAACAGGAAGAGCGCCATGTCGGGCCGGCCGTAGGGGCCGTAGACGGTGAAGAAGCGCAGCCCGGTGGTCGGGATCTTGTAGAGGCTCGAGTACGCGTGCGCCATCAGCTCGTTGGCTTTCTGGGTGGCGCCGTAGAGCGCGAGCGGGTGATCCACGCTGTCGTGCACGGAAAAGGGCATGCCGGTGTTCGCGCCGTACACGGAACTCGAGGAGGCGTACACGAGGTGCTGCACCTTCATGTGGCGGCAGCCCTCGAGGATGTGCAGGGTGCCGGAGATGTTGCTGTCGATGTAGGCGTGCGGGTTTTCGATGGAGTAGCGCACGCCGGCCTGGGCCGCGAGGTGCACGACCTTGTCGAACTTGTGCTCGCCGAAGGTGGAGCTCATGACCTCGCGGTCCTCGAGGTTGCCCTCGACCATGCGGAATCCGTCGAAGCCTGCGAGTTGCTTCGCCCGTGCGCGCTTCAGGCGCGGGTCGTAATAGCTGTTGAAATTGTCGAAGCCGACGACGGTGTCGCCGCGCTCGAGGAGGCGTTTCGCCGTGAAATAGCCGATGAAACCGGCGGCGCCTGTGACGAGGATCTTCAAAAAGTCTCTCCGGTTATCGCGCGCATGGCGCGCTCCTACAATCCTATGTGCCGTAGGAGCGCGCCATGCGCGCGATCAGGGTCCGTAAAATCGCGGGCGTGGCCCGCTCCTACATTCTAGCGTGCCGTAGGAGCGCGCCATGCGCGCGATCAGGCCTTTGATCGCGGGCATGGCCCGCTCCCACAGCCCGCTCCTACAGGCGGTCATCCGAGCCGGCGACCGGTAGCACGTATTTAATGTCGTAGAGGATCGACGGCGTCTTGCCGAACGCGCGGATGGCGTCCGCGCCGAGTGCCACGAACTGCCGGTGCGGCACGGCAATGACGATCGCGTCGTAGGCACCGGTTTCCGGGGTCTCGATCATCTGCAGACCATACTCCGATTCGACCTCCTCCGGGCTCGCCCAGGGGTCGTGCACATGCACCGAGGCGCCGTAGGTCTCGAGCTCGCGGACGACGTCCACAACCTTCGAATTCCGGACATCCGGGCAGTTTTCCTTGAAGGTGACGCCGAGCACGAGGACATTGGCGCCGATCGGCTGGATGCCTTTCGCGAGCATGTTCTTCAGGATGCGCGAACCGACGTACACCGCCATGTCGTCGTTGATGCGCCTCCCCGCGAGGATGACCTGCGGGTGATAGCCGAGCTGCTGCGCCTTGTAAGTGAGGTAGTACGGGTCGACGCCGATGCAATGCCCGCCGACCAGGCCCGGGCGGAACGGCAGGAAATTCCATTTCGTGCCCGCGGCCTGCAGCACCTCTTCCGTGTCGATGCCCACGCGCTCGAAGATCATCGCGAGCTCGTTCACGAGCGCGATGTTGACGTCGCGCTGGGTGTTCTCGATCACCTTCGCGGCCTCCGCCACCTTGATGCTGGAGGCGAGATGCGTGCCGGCGGTGATGATCGTGCGGTAGACGGTATCGATGTAGCGCGCCGCCTCCGGGGTGGAGCCGGAGGTGACCTTCAGGATCGAGGGCAGGCGGTGGGTCGAATCGCCGGGATTGATGCGCTCCGGACTGTAGCCGACGAAGAAGTCCTCGTTCAGTTTGAAGCCCGAGCCCTTCTCGAGGATCGGGACGCAGAATTCTTCGGTGGCGCCGGGGTAGACGGTGGATTCGTACACGACGACGTCGCCCGGTTTCAACACGGTGGCGAGCGTCTGGCTCGCGAGCTTCAGCGGCGTGAGAAGCGGGCGGTTGCTCTCGCCGATCGGTGTCGGCACGGTGACGATGTAGAAATTCGCGCGGCGGAGCTCCTCGGCCTCGCTCGTGAAGCTGAGTTTCGACGCTTCCTTGAGATCTTCCGCGGCGACCTCGCGGGTCGCGTCCCGGCCCTTACGGAGATCGGCGATGCGGGCTTCCTTGACGTCGAAACCGAGCGTCGGATAGCGCTTGCCGAACTCGACCGCGAGCGGAAGGCCCACGTAGCCAAGGCCGACGACAGCTATCGATAAGTTGTTGATATCAAATGACATGTGGGTTTCAGGGAGGATCGGAGCCGGCAATGGTATCAGCATTTCTTGTAGGAGCGGGCCATGCCCGCGATCCTGTGGGAGCGGGCCATGCCCGCGATGGGATGTAGGAGCGCGCCATGCGCGCGATCGGTCGGGATCGGATCGCGGGCATGGCCCGCTCCTACGACGGGCGCATTGAACATATTGCCGGTCCTTTGACAACGCTACGCCGGCACGAACCTTACATCCGCCTACCTATGCCATTCACATCTTGGCGTGCTTCTTGCAGTTACCTCTGGACGACGAGCGAACTTTCAATCCAACAAGAGTGAGCATTCGATTGAATGCCAGGAGTGTGTAATGACCCCTTACAACCCAGATTCCGATCTCCGCAACGCGGGCAGCGCGCCCGACGACGCTGGCAACGGGACAACCAAACAGAAAATGAAAGACGACGCGCGCGACGTGAAGCGCGAGGTGAACACCAAGGCGCGCGAGACCGCTGAAGCCGGCCAGCACCAGATCTCCAAAGGCGCAGACGCGCTGTCGGAAGCCATTGATGCAGCGGCAGCCAATCTCGACGATCACGACCGCCAGGGCCTTGCGCGCTATGCGCGGGTGTTGAGCAGCAATCTCTCGAATGCCGCCGGACAACTGGAAGGCCGCACCGTCGACGAGCTGGCGAACGATGCCAAGCGCCTGGCGCGGAACAATCCGGCACTGTTCATGCTCGGCAGTATTGCAGTGGGCTTCGGCCTTTCGCGCTTTTTCAAGGCGAGCGCAGAACGTGACCACCACGACGGCGACGAGGCATTCAGTGCCGACTTTTCCAAGTCGGATGACGAATACCGTAACGATGGCACGTTCCGCGACAACGACATCTCGACCGGCACGCCGGTACGCCGTCGCAACGGCGACATCTCGGAGACGTACACGACATCCGCTGCCCCACGCAGCGGTGGAGGAGACATTCTATGAAACAGGACAACCGACCCGCGCCGGTAACTCCGGCGCCCGCGGTGACACGCGAACGCACTGCGGATTCGATCCCCGACCTGATTCGTAACCTCGCCACGGACCTGTCTTCGCTGCTCGGCAAGGAAATCTCGCTGGCAAAGGCCGAAGTAAGGGAATCCGTGACCGAGGTGCAAACGGCCGTCGGCGCAATTGCGACGGGCGGCGCCATCGCCGTGGCGGGACTCGTCATCCTGCTGATGAGCGGCGTGTACGGACTCAGCAACATCGTTGACCCGTGGCTCGCCGCGCTGATCGTAGGCGCAGCAGCACTCCTGGTCGGCTACATGATGGTCCGCGGCGCCAAGGAAAAAATGAGCGCGCACTCGTTCGTGCCGGATCGCACGATGGATTCCATGCAGAAAGATAAAGAGACATTGAAGAGGGCAACACAATGAACAAAGATACTGAGATCGGCCGCGACGACATTCGCCGCGACGACAATCAAAATGACGCAACGAAAAGCCCGGCACGCCTGGAGCGTGAGGTCGACGAGGCGCGCGCCCGCGTCGGCAGGACCGCAAACGAGCTGTCCGATCGGCTGTCGCCCGGGGAACTCCTCGACCAGGCGCTCGGCATGGCCCGCGAACACGGCGGCGAGTTTGGTCGCAACCTGGGCTCCCAGGTGAAGAACAACCCGTTGCCGATGATTCTCACCAGCGTCGGCGTGTCGTGGATGATGTTGTCGTCCAAAAGCGGTGGCACCAGGAATAGCTATGACAGCTATGGCATGGGCACCGGCGATGACGGGGGCATGGGCACCGGCGATGACGGGCACAGCTTCAAGGACTCGTTTGGCGATGCCGCTGCAAAAACGCGCGACAAAGCCGCCGCGATAGGTGATCGCGTGCACGGTGCAACCGATAGCGTGAAGGACTCGGCGCAGAACGCTCGCGAAAGCCTGGTCAAGTTCTATCGCGACCAACCGCTGCTCGCGGGAAGCGTCGGCATTGCCATCGGCGCCGCCCTGGGTGCACTGGTACCGTCGACCGAGATGGAGGACGACATGCTCGGCGAAGCGCGCGATCGCAGCGTCGAAGCGGTGAAGTCCAAGGCAGTACACAAGTACGACGAGGTCCGGGAGTCGGCACGGTCGTAGGAGCGGGCCACGCCCGCGACCCTGTAGGAGCGGGCCACGCCCGCGACCCTGTAGGAGCGGGCCACGCCCGCGAACAAAACGGGGCCGAATTCGGCCCCGTTTTTTTGTAGGAGCGGGCCACGCCCGCGATCCGATCCCGCGTCCCAACACCATCGCGCGCATGGCGCGCTCCTACAGCCAGGCGAAGCATCCCGCGCAGGTAGGAGCGGCCCATGGCCGCGATCCGATCCCGCGTCCCAGCACCATCGCGCGCATGGCGCGCTCCTACAGTCCAGACGAAGCATCCCGCGCATGTAGGAGCGGGCCACGCCCGCGATCCGATCCCGCGTCCCAACACCATCGCGCGCATGGCGCGCTCCTACGGGAGGTAACGCTTTGAGACGATAGTGTAGCGCCAGGCCAGGAGGACGGCGGCGACGCCGAGGCCGGCGATGAAGCCACCCCAGATGTAATTCGGCGGCAGCCGATAGGTCACCGCCGCGAGGTAAGCGAGCGGGAATCCCACGCCCCAGTACGCGAAGGTATTGACGAGCATTGGGATGCGCGTGTCCTTGTAGCCGCGGAGTGCACCGGCGCCGCCGATCTGCATGCCGTCGGCGATCTGGAAGATCGCGGCCATCAAAAGAAGTCCCACCGCGAGGCTCTGGACGACCGGGTCGTCCGTGTAGAGTTTCACGACCAGGTCCCGGAAAAGCAGCATGAACGCTGCCGAGCAGGTCATGAACACGGCACACACGCCGATCCCGAAACCGCCCGCGTAGCGCGCCCGCACGAAGTTGCCGGCGCCGAGTTCGTGGCCGACGCGCACGGTGATCGCGGAACTCAGCGCGAGCGGCACCATGAAGGTCGTCGTGGCGAAATTGATGGCGATCTGGTGCGCGGCCGTGATCTCGGTGCCACGCGTGCCCATTAGGATCGCGACGGCGTTGAAGAGTCCCGCCTCCGCCGTGATCATCACGGCGATCGGCAGGCCGAGCACGAACACTTCCTTCATGATCTCGGGGCGCGGCGGCGCGATCCGTGTGAAGAGTTTCAGCGCGTCGTAGCGCTGGTGCCTGAGCATGTACACGGTGAGGATGATGCCGATGGCCCACATCGTCATCGCGCTCGCGATGGCGCAGCCTTTCGCGCCCATCGCCGGGAAGCCGAGGTTTCCATACATCAGCACCCAGTTCAGGAACACGTTGCAGGCGAGTGCGAACACCGACGTGTACATGATGGGCCGGGTCTCGCCAATGCCCTCGGTGGTGAAGCGCAGCGCGAGGAACAGGAAAATACCGGGCGCGCCCCAGGAGATGCCTTTCACGTAGTCGATGGTGAGCGAACGGAACTCCTCGTCGATGCCGATGGCCGTGAGCAGCGGCGGAACGACGAAATGCGAGACGAGGATGACCGGCACCGCGAACAGCATCCCGACCCACACGCCCTGGCGCGTGTAGCGCCCGATGAGCTGCGGGTTGCCGGCGCCGTGATGGCGCGCCGCGATGGGCGCAATGGCCATCAGGATGCCGAGCCCGATCGTGAACATGAAAAACCACACGCTGCCGCCGATCGCGACGCCCGCGAGCGTCCGCGCGCTGATACGCCCGGCCATCACGGCGTCGGCGAACTGCATGCCGGCGATCGACAGGTTGTTGACGATGAGCGGGCCCGCGAGGCGCAGCAGGCGGCCCAGCTCATTGCGCCAGGAGAGTGGAGCGCTCATGAGGCCATGATTGCACGGGACGTAGGAGCGGGCCATGCCCGCGATACCGCGGGTCTATCCTTATCGCGCCTCTGCCCTTATCGCGCCTCTGCCCTTAATCGCGCGCATGGCGCGCTCCTACATTAC
>JBGTLY010000047.1:0-6842 GCA_041743865.1 Woeseiaceae bacterium | reverse complement strand
GATGCCCTCGCCGCTGCCGGCACATTGCGCGGCAGCAGTTTGAGAAGGGATTCGCCGGCCAGGTGGGCTGTGACCTCGAGCAGCGAGTGCGCCGGATGCACGGCGTCACTGACCAGCGCCGCCTCCGGCCCGTTGTCGGAGGGAACGATGACACCCTTGCCGCGGGCGGCAGCATTCAGGGCGGCAGGCAGGACACCCGGTACGCGGCGCAAGTCGCCATTCATGCCCAGTTCGCCGTAAAACTCGATGCCATCGATGCTCGTGCCGGGGACCTGCCGGCTGGCGAGCAGAATTCCGATCGCAATCCCGAGATCGAAGCGGCCACCGGTTTTCGGCATGTCCGCCGGGCCGAGGCTCACAGTGATGCGTTGCTGCGGGAAGTCGAAGCCGGAACTGAGGAGGGCGCCGCGCACCCGGTCCTTGCTTTCACGCACTGCCGTGGCCGGCATGCCGACGAGGTGGAACAACGGCAGGCCGCCGGAGAGAAACACCTCGATACTGACGCGCGGCGCAACGGTACCTATCTGTGCACGGCTGTGCAGTATGGCGACGCTCATGACAACCCTCCGTGGTTGCGCTGTAGGAGCGCCCCATGGGCGCGAATCGCGCCATCAATCGCGGGCATGGCCCGCTCCTACGGGTTTTCGAGCTCTTTCAGTTTTTGCTCGAGCGCGTCGAGCTTTTCGCGCGTTCGAGCGAGCACCGCTTCCTGCACCTCGAATTCCTCGCGCGTGACGAGGTCGAGCTTCGCGAGACTCTGCGCGAGAACCGCACGGAAGTTCTGCTCCAGCTCCTCACGCACGGCGCGAAGGTTTCCCGGCACTGTATCCGCAAGGCGTCCGGCCAGCTTGCCGATACCGTCCCGGTTCATGGCCTTCGCCCAATTGCAGCGCCCGTCGGCCACCCGGCGCCAGAGCCATAACTGCGCGAGTGCACTGGTTTCGATCGCAACTCATCGAAACGGGGCAGGGTCCGAATCGGTGCGCACCGACTTAGTGCGCGATGGGGTTTAGAAAATTCACAAGTGCTTGTTGTCATTGGAGATCCCGATGTTGGCACGAATGCTGCCTTAAAGGCGAGGGGAACGGGGCCGTCGTGCCCAACCAAACTTAACGGGAGCACCACCAAAATGAAAGTAACGACGAAAGCAGGCCTCGCAGCGAGCCTGATTCTCACCTGCGGTTTTGCACAGGCGGACTGGTCGGCCAACATCGGGTACGCCAGCGAATACCACTTCCGCGGCATCTTCCAGAAGAACTCCTCGGCGAGCGGCGGGGTGGATTACGAGGCGGGCGGTTTCTACGCCGGCACCTGGGCGGCGGACGTGGGCGACGGCCTCGAGGTCGACGGCTACTTCGGCTACGGCCTCGACGTGGGCGACCTCGGCCTGTCGGTCGGCTACACGGGCTATTTCTACACGGGCGATTTCGACGACACCTACCAGGAAATCAATCTCGGTGCCGGCTACGGCATATTGTCGCTCGACGTCGCCGTCGGCGAATACGCCAACTTCGACGGCCCGACGCAGGACTACACGTACTACGCACTGACACTCGAACAGAACGGCTTTTACGGCAAGTACGCCGGCTTCTCGCAGGATGCCGACGGTAATTACTTCGAGCTGGGCTACGGCACCACGGTGAACGATATCGATCTCGGGATCATCCTGCTCTTTTCCGATGAGGACCTCGTCGGGGACAGCGACGAAAACCTGATCTTCACGATCGGCAAGGCCTTCGACCTCTGACCCGGCAAATACGGGGCAGGCAATCCGCCCCGCTTCCTGAAAAGCAACACTCGTACTAGGGGAAACACATGAAAATGATCACAGCGATCATCAAGCCCTTCAAGCTCGACGATGTTCGTCAGGCTGTTGCCGATATCGGCATCCAGGGCATCACGGTGACCGAGGTCAAGGGCTTCGGGCGCCAGCGGGGTCACACGGAGTTATACCGTGGCGCCGAATATGTCGTCGACTTTCTGCCGAAAGCCAAGATCGAGCTGGCGGTCGATGACGCCATCGCGGAGCAGGTGGTGGAAGCCATCGCGAACACCGCACGCACCGGCAAGATCGGCGACGGCAAGATATTCATCACCGAGCTGACCGAAGCTATTCGTATTCGTACCGGTGAGACCGGTTCCGAAGCTGTCTAAAGTATTCCATAGGGAGACAATAATGGAAGACCAGATTACACAGGTTTCGGCGTCGGTCACTGAACTGGCTTACGCACTCGATACCTTTTATTTCCTCGTCATGGGCGCCCTCGTCATGTGGATGGCGGCGGGCTTTACGATGCTCGAAGCAGGCCTCGTTCGCGCGAAGAACACGGCCGAGATCCTGACCAAGAACGTCGGCCTCTACTCCATCGCCTGTATCATGTACATGATATGCGGCTACGCCATCATGTACCCGGGCGACTACGAAGGTGGAATGTTCCAAAGTCTCGCGACACTTGGCACAGGCCTCCTCGGGAATGGCGACAATGCGGCCGAGGACGTGCTCGCGAGCGGTGGTGAGATCTACTACTCCGGCCTTTCCGACTTCTTCTTCCAGGTCGTGTTCGTCGCGACCGCAATGTCGATCGTTTCGGGCGCTGTCGCCGAACGCATGAAGCTATGGTCGTTTTTCCTGTTCTGCGTGGTCATGACCGGCTTCATCTACCCGGTCCAGGGCTTCTGGAAATGGGGCGGTGGCTTCCTTCAGACAGCGGGCTTTCTCGATTTTGCAGGCTCGGGCGTAGTGCACATGACAGGGGCCGCTGCCGCACTCGCAGGCGTGTTGCTGCTCGGCGCACGCAAGGGTAAGTACGGCCCCGGCGGTCAGATCAATGCGATTCCGGGCTGCAACCTGCCGCTCTCCGCACTGGGTACCCTGATACTGTGGCTCGGCTGGTTCGGGTTTAACGGCGGTTCGGAGCTCAAGGTATCCGACGTCGGCGAAGCGAACGCCGTCGCCCTTGTTTTCGTCAACACGAATATGGCCGCCGCTGGCGGGCTCCTCGCTGCGCTCATCCTGTCGCGCTTCTGGTTCGGCAAGGCCGACCTCACGATGGCACTGAATGGCGCGCTGGCCGGCCTGGTCGCAATCACCGCCGAACCCCTGACACCGGCGCCGCTTTCGGCGACGCTCATCGGCGGGGCCGGCGGCCTGCTCGTCGTTGGTTCGATCGTGTTACTCGACAAGCTGAAGATCGACGACCCCGTAGGCGCCATCTCGGTGCACGGCGTGGTCGGCATCTGGGGGCTACTGGCCGTGTGTTTCACGAATGCAGACGCGTCGATCGGCGCACAGCTACTCGGCATTGCCTCGATTTTCGCCTGGGTGTTCGGCACGAGCCTGCTCGTGTGGTTCCTGATCAAGCTTGTCATCGGTATCCGTGTTTCCGAAGAGGAAGAATACGAAGGCGTCGACCTTTCCGAGTGCGGCCTCGAGGCCTATCCGGAATTTTCGAACGCCGACTAGCCCCCCCTCCGGGAGGCTGCCCACGCTTTATCGGGTGTTTGGGCAAGGGCAGCTTCCCGGATCTTTTTCAAAGCGCTATTTCCCCCGAGAAAGCAAGACTTGGCGGGCCTTCGGGCCCGCTTTTTTGTTGGAGCGGCCACAGGCCGCGGCAAACGCCATTGTCATACCAGCACCGCAAAACCCCATAATTCGCTGTGATCGGGGTCACAACATAAGCAGGGGCCACGTGTTTAAATGACGTCTCACGGAACGCCCGGCGCGAGGTAGCATCGCACTCAAGGCAGGAATCCCATGACGCGTACACAAACATTGGCCATCGCCGCTCTTGCCACCGCTGCCTTCGCGGCCCCGGTGCTGGCCGGCGATATCTATCGCTACACCGATACCGAAGGCAACGTGACCTACGTCGATCGCCCGACCGGCGCTCCCACCGAAGAGCGGGTACCGATCTCGTCGAAGCCGACGGATCCGTCGCAGGTCCAGGCCCGGCTGCAAAGTCGATTCGACCGCAACCCGGCAGATGCCGGCGAACCGGAAGAGGACCCCCCGACTCGCGCCGAACGGGCCGAGGCTGAGCGCCAGCGCGTGGAAAAGTGCCAGCAGTATCGTGACCAGCTCGAGACCTACGTGACCTCCCGTCGCCTGTACCGTGAAACCGGCAACGGCGAGCGTGAGTACCTCGACGAGAATGAAGTGCTCGAAGCGCGCAGCCGGGCGGAGGAACTGGTCGTCGAGTATTGCGACTAGACCGGGTAAAGTTCGGGCTCCACGAACAGGAGTTCCGGTTTGAACGACGGCGCGGAACAGCCCGGCCCCGGCACGCAGGCGTACCTGCCTGATTTCTGCGCCGCCGGCACCGTTTTCGTCGTCGTCCTGATCGCGGAACTCGTGGCGATCGTCCTGACCCTCGCGTCGCATGGCGCAGGTCGTTTTTTCGTCGATCTCTTCGAAACCTCGTTTTTCGTACTTTGGTTCGCCCTTCTCGCGTCCGGCCTCATGTGCCAACTTCGTTTGCGGCTGGAAAGCACGGGCAAGACGCGTGCGTTCGTGCTGACTTTCGCGATACTCCTGCTGCTGTGCCTCGTCCTCGCCGAAATCGCGTGGCAATTCACGCAGTATTTCAGCGATCTCATCATGATCGACAGCAATCATTTTGCGTTCGTCGGCCGCACCTTCGCAATCGGTGCCATCGTCATCGCGCTCGCCATGCGCTACCTCTATGTGGCCAGTGAGTGGCGGCGCAGCATCCTGCTCGAAGCGCAGGCCCGCGTCAGTGCGCTCAAGGCACTTATTCGGCCACACTTCCTGTTCAACAGCATGAATACGATCGCGGCACTTACGCGCACCGATCCGCGCCAGGCGGAAGAGGCGGTCGAAGACCTGTCGGATCTGATGCGTGCGAATCTTGGCGGCGCGCGGGATAAGACCTCGCTCAAGGAAGAACTGGAGCTCGCCGCGATCTACCAGCGCATCGAAAAGTTGCGACTCGGCGACCGTCTTGACGTTCGCTGGAACATCGCCGAATTGCCGATGCGTGCCCAGATCCCGAGCCTGACGATCCAGCCGCTGCTCGAGAATGCCATCTATCACGGCATCGAGCAGCTGCCGGACGGCGGCCGCATTACGGTTACGGGCCGGCGCGACGGCGACTATATTGCGATCGACATCTCGAATCCCATCCTGGCCGGGGCAAGCCGCAAGACGGACGGCAACCGGATGGCGCTATCGAACATACGTCAGCGCTATGAGCTCGCCTATGGCGCACGGGCGCAGGTCGACGTCAGACAGGCTGACGGGAATTACACGGTGTCCCTGCGCTTTCCGGCGGACGAGCGCACAGCATGAAAGTCCTCATTGTCGATGACGAAACGCCGGCCCGGGAACGGCTGGGCCGGATCGTCGCAGAGATCGAGGGTTACGAGGTCGCGGGCCTTGCCGCGAACGGCGGAGAGGCCCTGGAGATGGTATCGACGTTGAAGCCGGACATCGTGTTGCTCGACATCCGTATGCCCGGGATGGACGGCATCGAGACCGCAAAGCACCTGAACAAGCTGTCGCGCGCGCCCGCTATCGTGTTCGCGACGGCCTATGATCAGTACGCAATTGACGCATTCGATGCCCGCGCTGTGGGTTACGTGCTCAAACCGGTGCGGCGCGCGAGGCTCGAAGGCGCGTTGCAGCAAGCGTCGCGACTCGCGCGCGTGACGCTGGCGTCGCTCGGCAACGTTCCGGACCTCGCAGGAAAACGACAGCATGTGTGTGCCGGCTCGCGCGACCGTATCACGCTCATTAACATCGCGGATATCAACTACTTCTGCGCCGACCAGAAGTACGTGGCCGTGCACCACGACGCCGGCGTCAGCCTCATCGACGACTCCCTGAAGTCGCTTGAAGACGAATTTGCCGAGGAGTTCGTGCGCATCCACCGGGCCGCGCTGGTGTCCGTCGCCCGTATCCGGTCCATCGTTCGGACCGGGGACGGCCGACTGCACATTGCACTCAGGGATGGCTCGCATCAGGATGACAAAGACCTGATAATCAGCCGCCGGCACGTCGCCGAGGTTCGACGACGGCTCACGGGCAGAATCAACGGAGGCTGATCCGCCTTTTGGATATCCGGATTGCAACGCGCAAGAGCGCGCTGGCCCTGTGGCAGGCCGAGCACGTCGCCACCCTGTTGCGGGCACTGGACGGCATCGGCCGGGTGACGCTCGTACCCCTGTCCACCCGCGGGGACGAGATCCTCGATCGCAGCCTGCAGAAAATCGGCGGCAAGGGGCTCTTCATCAAGGAGCTGGAGATCGCCTTGCACGAAGGCCGTGCCGACATCGCCGTGCACTCGATGAAGGATGTGCCGGTTCGGATGCCTGCGCGTTTTGCGATCGGCGCCCTGCTCCCGCGGGCAAATCCCGCGGACGCCCTCATCGGCCGGAATGGCATGCGGCTCGAGGCGCTTGATGCCGGTGCCTGCGTTGGGAGCTCGAGCCTCAGGCGGCAGGCCCAACTCAAGAGGCTGCGCCCCGACCTCCGCGTCGAGCCCTTGCGAGGCAACGTCAACACGCGCCTCCAGAAACTCGAAGCCGGCGATTACGATGCCATCGTCCTGGCCGCAGCGGGCCTCGAACGTCTCGGCCTCGCCGGGCACATCAGCCAAATGTTCACGGCGGAAGAAATGCTGCCGGCTGCCGCCCAGGGAGTACTTGGGATCGAGTGCCTGGCGGGCAGCACCGCGATACTCGATTGGCTCGCAGTGCTGAACGACCCGGCGGCCGCGGCGACGACGGCAGCGGAACGCAGCATCGCACGGCGCTTCAACGCCAGCTGCCAGTCGCCCGTAGCGGCCCACGCGCGCCTGTCCGGTGACGAACTGACCGTGACG
>JBGTLY010000046.1:0-3417 GCA_041743865.1 Woeseiaceae bacterium | reverse complement strand
GACGTCTACGACGACGTCCGGGACGAATTCCTCGAGGATATCGTGACGCCGGTCCTGGTCGGCAGCGGGGTGAACCTCGCGCTTATCGGCATCCTGATCGCGTTTTTCCTCTGGCCCATCAGCCGGCTCGCAAGGCAGCTGGAATCGCGCAGCGCGAGCTCGCTCGCGCCCCAGGACGTACGCACCCCGGCAACCGAGGTTCGCGTGCTGCGCGACGTGATCAATGAACTGATCGGTGATGTGGAGGACGTGCTTAAGCGCGAGCGCCGCTTCGCCGATGATGTCGCCCACGAACTGCGCACGCCGCTCACGACGCTCAAGATCGAGCTCGCTGCCGACCCGCCGGACCTGCCGGCCGTGAAGGCGGAGGTCGACCGGCTGGGTCGCCTCGTCGGCCAGCTCCTGACGCTTGCACGCCTGGAGCAGGGGCAATGGCGCCAGCGCTTCGAACCGGTATCTCTGGATGCGATGTGCGCGCGTGCCGCCGAACGCTTTAACGAGCGCTTTGCGGCCGCCGGCATGACGCTCGCGGTCAGTGCCGCGCCTGCAACGGTCAGGGGCGATGCCACACTGCTCGACGTGCTCGTGCAGAACCTGCTGCAAAACATTCTCGAACATTGCCCGGCCGGCACGGCGGCCTCGGTACAGGTCTCACCGCCCGGGACGGCGGTGCGTCTTATCGTGAGCGACAACGGGAAGGGCCTTGCCGAAGGGCTTGGCGATCAATTGTCCGGAGACTTCACGAGGCTCGACAGCAAGGGTGAGGGCCTCGGCCTCGGGCTCGCCATCTGCCATCGCATTGCGAAGGTCCACGACGCGGCACTGGCTTTCCGGGCTCACGGCTCGGGCGCGCCCGGCCTCGTCGTCGAGGTCACGTTTCCCGTGGACAACGACAGCGGCAGGTCCCGACAGGGCGCTTAACCCGTTCTTAAGCTCGGCCTTGTACCCTGCTGCTCAGAATTCACAAGGAAGCTGTCATGAACAAGCCCGCCACCCTCCTTGCCGTCGTCCTTATCGCGGCCTCTGCATACTCCCGGTCCGCGGCCCAGGGCAAGGATGCGCCCTCGTTCCGCGTACGGGCCGATGTCGACACGCCGCTCAATACCGACAGTGGCTGGGCCGGTGACACTGGCGAGAATGTCTCGATCGCGGCGGATCGCCCGTTCCGGCTGCGCTTGGAAGTCGAGCTGGCTGATGCACGAGACATGCGGCTCGGGCTGGAGTACCGGCAAAACGGCAGGGACTGGAAGCCGGTCGACGCGCACGATTTTCCGTATCCGCTGCGCGAAACCGAAATCACCTTCGACGATGCGAAGGACGGCACGGTGCCTGAAGGCTGGCGCATCCTGGCGGGGGACGCGAAGGGCCTCGCCGTCGCCACCGATGCGGACGGCTCGATGCTCGTTGCCCGCGCGGGCAACGGGACGCTGATCAGCCTGTACCCACCGCCCTGGCCGCTCCCGGAATTCTCTTTGGCTGCGGAGTTTCGCGTGAGCGCGGACGCTGACGGGCTCGTCGGCCTGGTGTTCGGCTTCGAAGACGCTGCCAATCACTGGCGCCTGTGGATCGACGCCGGCCAGGGCCGGCTGCGCCTTGCGCGTCTCGTGGACGGCAAGGAAACGATCTTGGCCGAACACGCCGCGGGCGTGCGGCCCGGCGTGTGGCTCGAAGCGGAGGTCAAGCTCGAAGCGGGCGAGCTCCTCGTCAACTTCGCGGACGACGCACTCGACTTTGCCGTACCGCCGCCCGCCGGCGTGCCGGTATCCGACCTGGGGTTCATCCTGCCTGCGGGAGGGCAGGCCGATTTTCGGGGCTTCGTGATCGAAGGCCTGCCGAGTTCGCCACCCGTGAGCATCATCGCCAGTACCGCCTATGACCATGGCGCCGAAACGGACGACCTCCTGAACGGCAGTACCCTGCCGTTCCGGCCGGGCTCCGGCGTGAGTCTTTCTGAGCATACGGTGCCGCTTGCCGGCACCGGACGCCACGCCGAGTTCGAGTGGCCGCTCGTCATTCGCCACTTTGCGGACGGCGGCGTAATGAGCGAATCCGGCGATACCTTCGAATTCCGCATGACCGGCGAGGACGGCCGCCCCATCGGTGACGCACCGGCGCCGGTCGTAACGCTCGAGGTACCGGCGGGTCATCTCGGCGGCACGTTCGTTGAAACGCCGGGCCGCATCGGCCCCTGGCAGGCCGCGGACGGCAGCTTGTACTTCATCATGGAACCTGCGGAAAGCGATAACCTCTTCATGATGGTGATGTCGACGGACGGCGGGCAAAGCTGGCAGGAGGTCGACGGCAGCCGACGGCCGGCGACGGGAGACCTCGAGTCCGTGGACGCACGCCGGGTCGGGGACACGATCCACATCCTCCACCAGGTCAGCGAGTCGACACGCTATCACGCGTTCCATACCGCCGATCATCCGTCGACGCCGGATACCTGGGCCGTCACCGACGAGCTCGCAACCGAGGTCAGCGCAGTGACCCAAATGGCATCGCTCGTGGTGCGGCCCGACGGGAGCCTGGTCGCGTTTCATGTCGGCGACACCCTGGGCTATGCGGTCCGTTCGCCATCCGGTGAATGGAGCGAACAGGCACTCGTTGACAACCCGCTCGCCGGCACCGTGCTGGTGGGACCGCAGGCCGTGCTCGGCAGGGACTCTGTGGTGCACCTCGCCTACACGCGGACGGACGGCACGATCTGGTACCGCCGCCTCGCGGCCGACGGGACCCTGTCCCCGTCACAGCAACTCGCGACCGGTGCCGGCGACAGCGAAGACGACTGGGGCGCGATCCTGCCGCTCGTCTACCTGCCGGAGAGCGACACGGTCGTCGTCATTCACCGGCTCGCCGACGGGCAGCTCTGGGAACGCCGCATCACCGGAGAGGATTTCCCCAGCGCGGCCGCAAGAGTGTCGGATCGCAAGGTCGCACGCCATGTCGTCGACTCGCAACAGGCGGGCGCCGATGCGGTAGCCGATGGCGGGACGGTGCATGTGTTGTTCATCGATGAAGCGGATGGAAGCATCTACAGCACGAATGACAGCGGGGGCTGGCAACCGGCGACGCTCCAAGTCGACGGCATCGACGCGGCGTGGGTTCGCGGCAACGTTTACCGGCGTGCGGACGGTGCGAAGGTTTACGGCTACGTCTACGACGCCGGTTCGAATGGCGGTGCGGGCTTCAACCGCTACGGCGAACTACCGCTGGACCCGTAGGAGCGGGCCACGCCCGCGATTCACCGGCGACCTGATCGCGCGCATGGCGCGCTCCTACCACCACGACCCGTAGGCCCACGCCCGCGATTCGCCTGCGACCTGATCGCGCGCATGGCGCGCTCCTACCACCGCGACCCGTAGGAGCGGGCCACGCCCGCGATTCGCCTGCGACCTGATCGCGCGCATGGCGCGCTCC
>JBGTLY010000045.1:0-2663 GCA_041743865.1 Woeseiaceae bacterium | reverse complement strand
GCGTCACCGTCAGTGCGCCGGCGGCGAGCGACGCATACGTCTGGCCGGTCAGGTAACGAACTTCGTAGGCACCCGCCTCCTCGGGCGCGTTCAGTTTCACCGGGTTGCCGCGGGCGGTGTACACGTAGGCATCGTAGGCACGCGCCGGCGCACCGGCCGGTACGATCGTGATGAAGTCCTGGACGTTGTCCGGGCCCTGCCAGCGAACATCGAAGCCAGCGCCGGCCGGAACCGACTGTGGAAACTCGAGTGCGGCCTCCGTCCCGGTGATGACCAGCGGTACGCTGCCGAGGCTCCGATAGCCGCCCGACCCCATGAGGTAACGGATCTCGTAGTCGCCGGGCTCATCAGGGGCGCGGACGATCAGGGGCGAACCCTTGCTCGTATAGGTGTAGACCTCGTATTTCCCCTCGGGGGTGCCGGCCGGCACGACCGTGATGAAATCCCGGGGATGGTTCGGGCCATCCCAGGCAATCGAGACGTCCGCACCGGCAGTGACGCTGGCCGGCGCCTCGAGTGTCGCTGCGGTGTCCGTAACCGTGAGCGCTTGCCGCGCGAGTGTCGGGTACGGCGCGACTTCACCGAGGTAGCGTATCTCGTAGGCGCCCGGCGTCGGCGGGACCGTGAGGGTTACCGGCGACTGGTTGGCGTATTGATAGGCCTCGTACTTGCCCTCGGGCGTATCGGCCGCCACGATCGTGATGAAATCCCGCACAGCGCCGCCGCCCTGCCAGTGGACCGCAAGCGGCGCACCGACAACGGCGCTGTCCGGGGCCTCCAGGGTGATGTCCTGCGCGGCAGCCCTGGCGAGCAGCAACATCGCCATGGTGAGGGACACACCGCGTATCGAAGGTCTCGGGAAATGTCGCACGCCGGCTCTCCGTGGGAGTACTCCGGTTATTCTACGCCCGTCGACCGTTGGCAGGAGCGGCCCATGGCCGCGACCTATCGCGCGCGTGGCGCGCTCCTACGTGGCCGCGGCCCATCGCGTGCGTGAGGCTCCACCGGCCGTTAATGTGGGTTTCATGAACCGCCGCTCTGCTTAGCCTATCCTCTATCGTCAATACGGACTGAATAAATAGTAAGGAAGCGACCATGAACGAACATCGTGGACGTCTACATACGCCGGCTGCGACAAAAGATTGACATGGCAGCGCCCTTCGCCGTGATCCGCACGGTCCGCGGGCGTGGCTACAAAATCCAGGTGGAATCCTAGCAGCGCCACGCTGGCTCACCTCGCAGGGCCGAAGTACAGTGGGCGATGACCTCGCGCTGGCCGCTTAATCTGTTCTTCAGCCATGTGCAGCAGGATGTGTCCGTGCCGTGGATGAGGAAGCGTCCCTGATGTACCTGCTGTTGGTCGAAGACGACCTTCGTCTCGGCAATGCACTGTTGAAACTGCTGAGCACGTTTTACCGGGTGCATTGGGTGCGCAAGCTCGAAGCGGCACAGCGTCATTTCGAAGCGGCCGACTACGACCTCGTGTTGCTGGACCTCGGTCTGCCTGACGGCGACGGCGTCGGGTGGCTCGCATCCCTTCGTGCTGCCGGTTCTGACCTTCCCGTGCTGATCATCTCCGCCCGCGATGCGCTCGACGAGCGGGTGCGCGGGCTCGATACCGGTGCGGATGATTACCTCGTCAAGCCCTTTGAGCCCGATGAATTGCTGGCACGCATCCGGGTGCTGCTGCGCCGCAAGGCCGGCAGCGCGCAGGCACGTCTCACGGCCGGCAGTCTTTCCTTCGATGCGCAATCGCAACAGTTCTACCTTGATGATGAACCGGTCAGCCTGCCACCAAAGGAGCGGCAAATCCTTTCTGTGCTGATCCAGGCGGGTGATCGGCCGGTGAGCCGCGAACGCCTGCTGCAGCAGCTTTACGGCCTCGGCGACACGGCCGAATCGAACACCCTCGAGGTACATATCCACGGCCTGCGAAAGGCCATCGGGCGGGAGCGCATCGAGACCGTACGCGGACTCGGTTATCGGTTGGTGTCCGCGTGAGCGTCCGGCTTGCGCACATCGCGGTTCTGCTTGCGCTCACGACTTTCGCCGCGGGTATCGGCGGTATTGCGGCCACCTGGCGAATTGCCGACCGCGAATTTCGCGACGTCCTGGACGAGGACCTCGCGAACAACACGGATCTGATCGCGGAACTGGTTGCGCTGGATGGATTCACGCTCACCGGGGAAGCGCTCAGGGACCTGCTGGCGGATGTGTTTGACGACGATGACGCATCGTTGTGGATCACGGTTTATGACCTTTCGAGTGACAGTCACGTCAGCAATTTCGATCACGACATTCGCTACGACGGTAACGAAGACGGCGCGGTCGAACTGAACTTCGCGGGGCACCCCTGGCAGGGCTTTCGCGAGGACGAGTCGCACTATGTGGTCCAGGTCATGCGCCGCGCAGACGTCTACGACGACGTCCGGGACGAATTCCTCGAGGATATCGTGACGCCGGTCCTGGTCGGCAGCGGGGTGAACCTCGCGCTTATCGGCATCCTGATCGCGTTTTTCCTCTGGCCCGTCAGCCGGCTCGCGCGGCAGCTGGAATCGCGCAGCGCGAGCTCGCTCGCGCCCCTGGACGTACGCACCCCGGCAACCGAGGTTCGCGTGCTGCGCGACGTGATCAATGAACTGATCGGTGATGTGGAGGACGTG
>JBGTLY010000044.1:0-1650 GCA_041743865.1 Woeseiaceae bacterium | reverse complement strand
CAGTTCCACCCTGCTCCCGGTTCTCACCCGGCAAGTCATGGTGGAGGGGGTAGGATTCGAACCTACGTAGGCTATAGCCAGCAGATTTACAGTCTGCCCTCGTTGACCGCTTGAGTACCCCTCCGCGGACACAAGCCGGCTATTGTCTAATCGCCCCGCTCGCGTGTCAACCGCCATCCTGATTGATTTGCCGGGAACAGGTCTCAGCGCCGGGTCCGGGGATCCTTGATCGACCAGTGCCAGGGTTCATAAATGAAGCCGTACGGGTTGCCCCGCGGATAGCTCAGCGAAAACCCGAAGCGCGACGCCTCACGCGTCAGCCAGTCGAACGCCGGAGTGTTCTCGAATTCCTCCGTCAGGGGCCGGGATCCGGGGGTCGCGATATCCACCGCCTGCCCGGTGTGGTGCTCGCTGTAGCCGGGAGCGGCATTGACCCTCAAAATCGTCTCGATGGCCTGCCCGTTGCCAAGTTTGTTCCGGATCAGGTCGGCCTGGTAGTCGATACTCCGAAAACCCGACACCAGCAACAGCGTAATGCCGTCGGCCGCCGCCGCCGCCGCCATCCTGCCCCAGTTCTCAGCCGCCGGCGGCGTGAGGCGCTGCATCCGGCCCACGAGATTGGGGCCGACATCGACGAGTTCGCGCGCCTCCTCGAACAGCGGCGGACCGCCGTCCTGGCCGTAATCAGCGGGAATCCCGAGTGCCTGGTGGACGTCGCGTAGCATAGGAATCGCGGATTGTCCCACAATAGGACAATGAGTGAGGACCGAATCTTTGCCGGCGAAAAACGGGGTGACGAGCCGTTTCGCTTCGACGAATCCGTTGCCCGGGTTTTTCCCGACATGCTCCGGCGCTCGATCCCGGGCTACGGCGCCACGCTCGAGGCGATCGGTTCGCTCGCCGCCCGCTTCGTCACCCCCGGTAGCCGTTGCTACGATCTCGGCTGCTCGCTGGGTGCCGCCACCCTCGCCATGCGCCAGGCTATCCGTGCACCGGGGTGCCGGATCATCGCCGTTGACAATGCGCCGGCAATGATCGAACGCTGCCAGCGCCTGCTCGCTGATGACGAATCAGCCTATCCCGGCCGCACCCCGGTGGAACTGCAACTCGGCGACCTGCGCGATTCCGACATCCGCGATGCGTCGCTCGTTGTCATGAACTACACCCTGCAGTTCGTCGCCACCGACGACCGGGACGCGCTCATCCGGCGCATCGCCGACGGCCTCGTTCCCGGCGGTCTCCTTTTCCTGTCGGAGAAAGTCGTCGACGAGGACCCGACGATGGAGGGCTTGCTGGTGAACCTCTATCACGAGCACAAGCGCCGCAACGATTACAGTGCACTCGAAATTGCGCGCAAGCGCGCAGCGCTGGAAAACGTCCTGGTGCCGGAGACCGTTGCCGCGCACCGCCGCCGGCTGGCCGAGGCAGGATTCGCGAATATCGCGGTCTGGCTGCGCTACTTTAACTTCGTCTCCCTGATCGCGATCAAAGCAGGCGCGTCGCGTTGATGGCGTTCGAGACGACGTGGGAAGCACTACGCGGGGCCGGGTTGGATACGTGGCCCGCGGCCGTCCAGGCGCTGGTCACGGAGCGCCTGTCCGCCGCGCACCACGGCGATTACCCGCGCTGGGCGGCGATTGTGCGCGACCT
>JBGTLY010000043.1:0-15526 GCA_041743865.1 Woeseiaceae bacterium | reverse complement strand
GCACCGCAGGGGGGGCGTTCGGCCGGCTGGCGCGCCAGCCGTTTGCGAGCCTCATGATCGTCCTCGTCATTGCCGTCACGCTCGCACTGCCCGCAGCGCTCAACCTTATCGTAAAGAATGCAGCGGCCATCAGCCGCGGCTGGGATAACGCCCTGGACTTTTCCGTGTTTCTGCAACAGGACCAGACGCTTGCGGAGGCGACGACGCTCGCCGGACTCATCGAGCAGCGCGCCGATGTCGAAGCGGTGACGCTCATTCCGGCCGACGAGGCACTCACGGAATTCAAGCGGGCGTCCGGCTTCGGGGATGCTCTCGACCAGCTCTCGCACAACCCCCTCCCGCACACCCTCGTCGTACGACCGAGCCCGGAGAACACGGGCGCATCGATGGGGCTGTTGCGCGAAGAGCTCGAGAACCTGCCGGAGACCGAGCTCGTCCAGGTGGACACGGAGTGGGTACAGCGCTTTCACGCCATTCTCGACATCGTTCGGCAGGCCGTCGTGATCGGTTCAGTTCTGCTTGGCGCCGCGATCGTTGTCATCATCGGCAATACCATCCGGCTCGACATACAAAACCGGCGTGAGGAAATCGAGGTGACGAAGTTGATCGGAGCCAGCAACGGCTTCGTTCGCCGCCCGTTTCTCTGGACCGGCTTTTGGTACGGCCTGTTCGGCGGCCTGCTCGCCATCGGGCTCGTGCTTTACGGGGTATTTCTGTTGCAGGCGCCGATTGCCCGGCTTGCCGGGCTCTACCACAGCGGCGTCGAGATGCTGAGCTTCAGCTGGCGCGAGATCGGTACGATCCTCGGCATCGGAATCGGGCTCGGGCTCGTGGGTTCATGGTTTGCGGTCGCGCGGCACCTCCGCCGGATCGAACCGCGCTGAGGTCCTACGTCGCGACGGCAGGAGCGGGAGGTTCCATCGCGCGCGTGGCGCGCTCCTACACAAACGGTCCGTAGGAGCGGGCCACGCCCGCGATCTGGCCGTGAATTATCGCCCGCGTGGCGCGCTCCTACGCGTGCGTCAGTGCATCGAGTATGCCGTCGACGACGGCTGTCATCGATTCCCGGTCGGCGCAGCCGCGGCACATGACGCGCATGCCCCACAGGTTGTTCACCAGGAATGCCGCGAGGGCGTCCGGCCGGCTCGTTGGCCGTATCTCCCCGCCGGCCTGTGCCTTCGCAATCAGCTCGGCGAAGGCGCGTCGAACCTGGTCATTATGTGCTTCCAGCCGGGCCGCAACGTCGGGTTCGTGTTCGGCCAGCTCGAGCAGCGCATTGACCGCAAGGCAACCCTGGCGATTGCGGCCGCTGACGGTATCCTCGACGATAGTATCGAGCAGCTCCCGGATGCAGGTGATGGCGGGCCGGGGATCCGCGGTCAGGTGACGGATACGCTCGAGAAACGAGCGGTTATAGGCCTCGAGTACCTCCAGGAATACGCCTTTCTTGTTGCCGAAAGCGGCATACAGGCTGCCCGGCTGCAGGCCGGTGGCGGCGACCAGGTCGGTGACCGTCGTTTGGCTGTAGCCGCGGCGCCAGAACACCTGCAGGGCGCGCTCGACGACCTCGGCGCGATTGAATTCGGGCATCCTTGACATCTGGTGACTCCTGGAACCACCCTTTTATCAAGGGTTTATGGCTCATTCGGGGGGCTATTGTACTGATACTTGAATAGCCATTCAACATTAGCTATCATGGCGCCCGACAAATCGGCATTGACGCCGGTTTTTTTCGCCGCCATTTTGAACGAATATTCAACAAATGGGGTCGAAACAGAAGATTTCGAGATCCACGGGCCTTAGCACTCGGTAAAGTGGAGTGCTAAAATCGGCCCCAGCCCTGGGAGGATTGACTTGATGACAAGCGCCATTGCCATGAAACGAAGCGACCTGGTCCTGGCCGGGCCGGTCGGCAGCCTCGACGCCTATATACAGGCAGTCGGGTCGGTGCCGGTGCTGTCCAAGGAAGAAGAGCAGGCGCTGGCCAGGCGTTACCATGATGACGAGGATCTCGATGCGGCACGCCAGCTGGTGCTCGCACACCTGCGATTCGTCGTGCACATCGCCAAGGGCTACCTCGGTTACGGACTCCCTCTCAACGACCTGATCCAGGAGGGCAATGTCGGCCTGATGAAGGCGGTCAAACGTTTCGACGTCAGCTATGACGTGCGGCTCGTTTCCTTCGCGGTCCACTGGATCCGTGCCGAAATCCACGAGTTCGTGCTGCGCAACTGGCGCATCGTCAAGGTTGCAACGACAAAGGCGCAGCGCAAGCTGTTCTTCAACCTGCGTAAATCGAAGCCGAGCCTCGCCTGGCTGTCACACGACGAGACCCGGGCCGTGGCCGATGATCTCGGCGTATCGGTGCAGGAAGTGACGGAGATGGAAAAGCGCCTGAGTTCGCGGGACACGCTCTTCGACCCGGCGCCGGATGCCGACGACGACAACAATTTCACGCCCGCCGCGTATCTCCCGGCCGCAAATGCGGACCCGGCGCTGCTCGTAGAGGACGAGGACTGGAATGTTGATGCACGCTCACGAATGGCCGACGCGATCGATACCCTGGACGAACGCAGCCGGGCCATCGTCGAAAGCCGTTGGCTGACGGACGACAAAAAGACGCTGCATGAGCTTGCCGATACGTACGGCGTTTCCGCCGAGCGCATCCGGCAGATCGAAGTCGCCGCGATCAAGAAGCTCCAGGTCGCGATGGCGTAGGAACGGGCCCGACCCGCCGCCCGTAGGAGCGGGCCATGCCCGCCCGTAGGAGCGGGCCATGCCCGCCCGTAGGAGCGGGCCATGCCCGCGAATGAGACGGTGTCCGATCGACCTTGTCTTGATCGCGGCCATGGGCCGCTCCTACATCGCGGCCATGGGCCGCTCCTACATCGCGGCCATGGGCCGCTCCTACATCACACGGACATGGGCCGCTCGTACGGGCGACTGGCAGCCGCTCCAACGGCGCTAGCTATAGCGGCGGGTACGGAATTCGATGTACCCGCCCGGTTCGAGGCCCATGGGGTCTGCGTGCGTCCAATGCACCAGGCCGCCCCGCTCATTCCAGCCGTAAAGCCCTCGGAAGCGTACCCGGTCGCCCATACCCAGCGGCACGAGCGTGGACACGTCGAGATTGTGTGCGACGAGCACCGTCTGCCCGCCCGGCAGTCGGACCACGAAGCGCTGGTGGCTCGCGTCGTCGACGTCGTCCGTTATGAGGCGGACGACGAGTCCCGAAGCCTCGATCCAGGTATCGGTATCCCGTTTCCCGTAGCGATCGGTCATTGTCTCCGGTTCAATTCGCCCGTTGGAGCGGTCGCTGCCCGCGACTGAGACGTGTCCGATCGACCTTGTCTTAATCGCGGCCATGGGCCGCTCCTACACGCGGCTGTCAGCCGCTAACCGCCCTCAAAACGCGCAACGGCCCGTCCCTGGGCCGCTGCGCCATACAGCGTCGACCGGTATCAGGCGGTCAACGGCACCAGAGTCAGTTCGACCCGACGATTGGCCTGCCGGCCTTCGTTCGTCGAGTTGTCGGCAATCGGTCGGGCTTCGCCCATACCCACCGTAATCACGCGCTCCTGCATCACCTTTTGAGACTTGAGATAGGCTGCAACGGATGTGGCACGGCGCTCCGACAGACTTTGGTTGTAGGCGTCGCTGCCCGTACTGTCCGTGTGGCCGGCCACTTCAATCACCGTCTTGTCGAACTCGTTCAGTACTTTGACGACCGAGTTCAGTACGTCGTAAAAGGCGGCGTTCAGGTCTGAACTGTCCGTCGCAAACGTCAGGTTACCGGGCATGTTGAGCGTGATGTTGTCGCCGACACGGGTCACGCTGACACCGGTGCCCTCGAGTTCCTGGCGAAGCTTCATTTCCTCGCGGTCCATGTAGTTGCCAACTGCGCCCCCGGCCAGGGCGCCGACGCCGGCGCCTATCATGGCGTGCTGGCGGCGCTCGACAGCGTCATCGCCGGAAATAAGGCCCGCCACGACGCCCGCGGCGGCGCCGATCATCGCGCCCTTGGCAGCCTGGCTGGTTTTTTGTTCGCCGGTGTACGGGTCAAGTGACTGGCAGCCGCTGGCAAGGACGGCAAAACCGGCCAGGCCAAGGCAAAGGTTACGCTTAAGTAAGTTCATTGTGATTTCCTGTCTTTGAATCGAAGCGAATGTTGTCGGCGATGCCCCGAATAGTAGTAGCCTGCGGCGCCCGAGCCCGTGCGTGTGTCACGCTTGGAAGATATTTCGCCATTGTCGGGCTGAACATATGCTTAACCGGGGCTCCTGTAGAATACGGGCAAATGAATGATACCGATACCTGGCTCGAGCGCTACGGCGCACACCGTGAGAACCTGGCTGCGCCGGGCATCTATTGGCTGTCGGTTCCGCTGGTCGTGCTCGGCACGGTGGGGCTCTTGTGGAGCCTGCCGGTTCCGCCCGAATTCCTGGAGATTTCGCCGCTCCTCAATTGGGGCAGCGCGTTCCTGATGGCGGCAACGGTGTACTACTTCATTCTGTCGCTGGCACTGGCGATCGGCCTGTTGCCGCTGATCATGGGCATCGCTGTATTTGAGATGTGGCTGGCCCAGTCGGATTACTCCATGCTCCGGGTCTCGGCGAGCTTCGTCGTGGCCGGGCTCCTCGGGATAGGTTTCGCGCAGCGCAACAAGCGATCGCTGGCGGCCATCGTTGAGGATCTGCAGACTATAATGCTCGGCCCGGTGTGGCTTCTGTCTATCATCTACCGCCGCCTCGGCATACCCTACTGATTCAATACCGCTCGTACAGGCTCGCCTCCCCATGAACACTCGCAACTCCCGCCTCGATCCGCTGGATCTTTTCGACGTGCGCTCCGAACTCAACGAGGACGAACTCCTCGTCAGGGACACCGTCGCGCGTTTTTCTGACAAGCGTGCGATCCCGCTGATGCGCGAAGCGTTCGAGAATCACAGGTTTCCAAGCGAACTGATCCCGGAAGTGGCTGAACTCGGGCTCCTCGGCAGCTCGATCGAAGGCTACGACTGCGCGGGCATGAACAGCGTGTCGTACGGGCTCATCTGCCAGGAGCTCGAACGCGCGGACTCCGGCCTCCGTAGTTTCGTCTCCGTGCAGAGCAGTCTCGTCATGTTCCCGATCTATACCTACGGCACGGAAGAACAGAAGCAGCGCTGGCTGCCGGCCATGGCCCGCGGCGAGGCTATCGGCTGTTTCGGACTGACCGAACCGCACGGTGGCTCCGATCCGGCAAACATGAAAACCCATGCCCGGCGGGATGGCGACGACTGGGTTCTGAACGGCGCGAAGATGTGGATCACGAACGGCACGATCGCCGATGCCGCTATCGTCTGGGCGCAGACGGACGAAGGCATTCGCGGCTTCATCGTCGAGAAGGACATGCCGGGGTTCAGCGCACAGGAAATCGAAAACAAGTTCTCACTGCGCGCGTCGATCACGGCCGGGCTGTTCTTCGACAACGTGCGCGTACCGTCATCCAGTCTCCTCCCGGGTGTCAGCGGACTCAAGGGACCTTTGGGCTGCCTCACCCAGGCACGCTACGGCATCACCTGGGGCGTGATTGGCGCCGCGCAAGCCTGCCTCGACGAGGCGCTCGCTTACACGGAGGATCGGGTGCTGTTCGGGAAGCCCCTGTCGCATACGCAGGCCGTGCAGATCCGGCTTGCCGACATGGCGCGCCGCATCACGACGGCGCAGCTGCTCTCCCTGAGGCTCGGCCGCATCAAGGACGCCGGCAAGCTCAGCCCGAGCCAGGTATCGCTCGCAAAGTGGAACAATTGCCGCGCCGCGCTCGACATTGCCCGCGACGCCCGTGACCTGCTCGGTGGATCGGGGATCAGTGCGGAGTACGTGCCGATCCGGCACATGCTGAACCTCGAGAGCGTCATCACCTACGAAGGTACGGAGACGGTCCACCAGCTGACCGTAGGTCGGGAACTCACCGGCGTGAACGCCTTCGGCTGAGGCCTTCAAAGGCGCGCTCCGCCCGCAGCGCGACGGGGAAGCTGGTAGCCGCTGCACGGCTTTTGCAGAGCAGGTCGCGAAACTGCGACAGGCGTCGTCCCGTTTTCCTGGTGGCGATTGGCTATAATTCGCGGCACTCGCACGTTTCACCTGACTCCCATGAGCATTCGCTGCCTCAATACCTTAAGCCTGCCGCTATTGGTCCTCACCTTTGTCTGTGCGGGCTGTGGCGGCGAGTCGTCGACCAAGTCAGCGGAAGCCGTCGAATCCCGGCCAGTCGGGAACTATTTCCTCGGCACGGAACCGGTCTACGCACATCTCGTCAATTCGAGCGGCGGCAGCTGGGTGTTTACGACCGTCACACGATCCGATGCACCGATCGATTCCGGTTTCCTCGTACGCCTTAACGACCTGACACCGGCCTTCGACATCCGGGCGGCGGAGTGTCAGCCGCAGGCGTACCCGACCTCGCACCGCTGCAGCCTCACGCATCCGTTCCGTGAAAAGGATGCGGGGGTGCTGGACAAGATCATCAACAGCGGCATTGCCGTCGGCACCGCCGGCAAGGTCACGGAAATCTCACAGACCTATGAAACGAGCTTTGACGAGCCGACGTTCAACCAGGCGGTAGACGAGGCGCTGGTCAACACCGGGCTCGACCTGTCGCGCCGCCCGCTCATCGAGTCACTCGAAAAGTACGATGCGCTGCTGGCACGTGGCCAGGCGGAGCTCGAGAAGCTCACCCAGCAGGCCACGACTGCACGCGCAAACACCGCGAATGTCGTTCTCCGGATCCGGCCAAAGATCGGCGGCGTGGTCGACTACTACTCGAACGACATTGAGTTCGCGGAGATCGTGGACCTGAGTGTCCAGGGTCCCGCCTCCCTCCCGGAGGCAGGGCTGCAGTCCGGCACGGCCATGTTGCCCTGCGATGCGCGCTACTGCGCATCCGCGGCAGAAAAAGCCGTTCGCGACCTCGACGCTTCGATTGCTGCGCACAAGGAGCGGCTCTCGTCTCTCATCACACCGAATTCGCAGGGCTACAACGTGCATTGCGAGGAGTCATCGCACGCGGGCTACCACCTTGTCATCACCTGCCCTGACGTCGTCGAAGTCGTACAGAACCAGCCTGCCGAGGTGGTGCTCGACGTAACCGTCCTGTCGCGCGATTTCGAAAACCTGTTTCCGGATTTCGGGCTCTCGGACGACCGGCTCCATGTGCAGATCTCCGGCGATTCGGTGAGATTTACGAACGCGACGACCGACTACCTGACGCTGACGGCGCAGACGGTCTACTACAACTCGACCGTCCATACGACGAACGCGCCCATTGACCTTCCGCCCGGGGTGTCGATCGTTCGGCAACTCGCGGACTTCACCTCGCGACCCATACAGATCGAGTCGAGCTATTGGCGCATGACGCCGGACAAGGCCGCCGGCACCACGTTCCAGTTCGGCTACGCGGTGCGCTATCGGGTCGCATCGACAGCGGAGGAGATCACGTTGCACGATCTTGGCCGCTTCAACGTGGGCTGCGTGATCGACAAGCGCCTGGCGCGCGGCGCCGATTCCTGCCGGGAGCCGGCGCCTGCGCCCGCTCCGGAGACGGCGCCACCCGGACGAGGGCCGGAACCGGGGTTATAATCCCTGATCGGGGTGGTCAGGCGATCCCCGCTCCCCGGATTGCTTCCGGGACTTACGTTCACTGCCAGGGGAATCTCGGGACATGACCGACAGCCACGACAGCGGCGCGAAGCTCAAGCGCCAGGAAACCACCGACGACATACTCGACGTTGCCCTCAACCGGGACCGCAAGACGCGTCGCGCCGATGCAGACCGGGCACAGACCACCACGCGCTCGCAGAGCGCAAAGTTCGCGGGCATCGAGAGCAATCCGTTTTATGCCATCGTCTTCGGGGAAGGCGAGCCGGAGGCCAAGAAGTCCGCCATTGCACGACAGCTCGCCTACGATATCGAAAAAGACAAGACGGAGAACAAGGAGCGGCTTGCTGCGTTCGAGCTGTTCAAGGAATGGTTGATGGACCAGCGCAAGGACATGGCGCAGGAAATCATCAACCTCACCGATACGGATGCGTTCGCCGAACTGAAGGACGTGTTCGACCAGATGAACAAGGCCCTGCTCGATTTCGAAGAGCAGATGGCCCCGCTGACCGATATCCTCGACGCCGTCTATCGCCTGCGGATGGCAAGCGATGGCGCGATGTTCGATGTGTTCCGCGAAATCCAGGAAGATAAGGAAGAAGAGGCCCGCATTGCCGCGCTCCGTACGGAGCAGGACAAGGACCTGCAGGACCTGAACGCGCAACTTGCAACCCTCAAGCAGGAGAACTCCGTCCTGAAGGGAGAAAAATCCTTCTTCGGGCTGGGCGGCACGAAGAAAAGTGCGCTCGAGAAAATTGCGAAGAATGAAACGCGAATAGAGGAACAAGCGAAGTCCGTGGCGGCTCTGACGGACCGGATCGCGAACACGCGGTTCGATCGCGAGTCGCGTTATGCGCAGTTCGCCGAAGAGAAGGCGAAGCTCCGTGAACTACTCGACATCAGCTCGGATGAGCACCGCGCGCGCCAGCAGGCCCTCGTTGACAGCGCGAACGGCTTCGTCAACATGGCGGAGACGCGGACAGCCAATGTGCTTACCCACCTCGAAGGCATCAATGGCCAGGTGGATCGGCTGGCCGACAGCAACGGCGGCATGCGCAACGTGTATGCCGTCATCAGCGAAGCCGTTGAAGAAGCCGAAGTCTCGAACACCCGAATCCGCGACACGCTGACTGCGCAAACAGAGGGCGAGAGCAGCATCGCGAAGATGAACCGCGAAAATCGCAAGATGGCGGTCGAGGATCACGTGACTGCCCTCACGGCCGCGAAAGTGGATACGCTCGGGACATTCAGCGATCTCACCGCAGAGAGCTATCGCATCAAGTCCATGAAGGATTCGAACAACAGCCAGGTCGCGAAGACCCGCAGCCTGAATAGCAAAGGTGTCTCGGGTGTCGCAAGCCGGCTGAGTACGGTCCTGCAGGGCGTGTCAATGGCGGCATTGTCCGAGTCTTCGGAAGTCGCGACCATGACGCTCGAGCGAATGAACGACCAGACGAATCGCATCACGCAGAAGGAAGCGCTCAAAAATGCGATGGGCATCAGTCAGGAGAACGATGCTCTGGTTAAGGCCATCGAGGAACTCGAGAGCTACGGAAAGATCGCCCGCGCCGCTACAGATATCAGCCGCGAAGGCTACCAGGAGATGAAGGAGAACCTCGCCGAACTCGAGAAGACCGCGCGCGATGTCAGCCAGGCCGTCAAGGAAGCGGTCGCGGTCGGTGCCGATGTCATGGGGAATACACGGACGTCGGCATCCACAGATCCCGCGTCAACCGCTGCGAAGCCGGCAAACCCCTTCGGCCGGCTGAACCAGTAAGCCGAACCGTAAGCGTAACCCATCGTCCACCGCGAAGCCGAGCATGTCGACGCCTGTCACCGCCGCCGCGCACGACCATCTGATCCGGGGTCACGAGTACCTGGAACAGTATCCGCACTTCGAACTCGTCGGCCGTGAGGATATCCTGCGAAAGCTGACCGGCATCCTGATGCGCAAGCAGGCGAATAACGTACTGCTGATCGGTACCGGCGGCGTCGGCTGTTCGGCGATCTGCCTCGGCCTGCAGCAGAGCAAAACTCGCCCGGACGCACCGTTCGACATCGTCAGCAAGCGTTTTTTCTGGCTCGACGGCGATTGGCTGTTTTCCTCAGGGAATGCGGAGAGCATCAGTGAAGGCTTCGAACGCGCGCTGCGCACGCTCTCGCGAACCGCCGATGCCGTCCTCATCATCGACGATATGCGGGACTTCATCGAGGCGGTTCGCAACAATGGCTGTACGCACCTCATTAACGCCCTCATGCGTTCGCTCAAGCGGCGGAATTTCCAGGTCATAATGGAAACTCGTGATGAAGACCTCGAGGCCGTACTGAAGTGTCACTCCGACATGCAGGAAAACTACACGATGCTCGACGTCGGGGAGCCGGACGAGGAACTCCTGTACGACATCGTGTCGAGCGCGGCCGCGCGCCGCCTGAGCAGGCATCACCGGGTACGCATCTCGGATGCCGCGATTGCCGCGGCGATCGACGTCACGAGCAAGTACCGGATCCGGGACATGGGCTTGAGCCGTGCCCAGCCGGAGCGCACGCTGACCTTGCTCGACCGCGCACTGACCTCCTACCGGCTGACGGCACATGCGCGTGACCCGGCTCTCGAGGAGATCGAGCGACAGAAAGCGGAACTCACGGCGAGCATCGAGGCCGGTGGTACTGATGCGGACGCCGCCAGCCGGCTGAAGTCGCTCGGTGTCGAAGCCGAAAGCCTGTCCGGTGCGTGGACATCCCGGCAGCAGGACATACAACGCATCTACTCGGACCTGCGCGACGGTGAAGAGGCGATGCGCGAGCTCGAACTCGAGATCGAGGCCCAGCTCGAACAGGAGCGCGAGAAACTGGAAGACGGTGAGGCGACTGCGGTGCACAAGACCGATCCGGGGAGTAAGAAATCGTACCTGTCTTTCGCCGCACGAACTGCCGGGGCCGGTTACGATTCCGATGCCGTGTCTGAACTGAAAGCGAGGCTCGCGAAGTTCGACACGGAAGTTCGCAAGAACAAGGCCGCGTTCGACACGCTCACGGCCGAGATCAATGACTCGCTGGAGCTGGCGCGCGAACACGTGCTGACTGAATTCAGCAGCATTTCCGGCATTCCGGTCAGCAAATTGACTCAGGACGAACGCGCCAAGCTCAAGAACCTCGACACGAACCTGGCGGACCGGGTCTTCGGTCAGGATCATGCCATCGGGCTGCTGGCCAACCAGGTGCGGGTGGCCCGCGCCGGCCTGCAAAGCCCCAACAAGCCGCAGGCTGCCTTCATGTTTCTTGGGCCCTCCGGCGTCGGGAAGACCGAACTCGCCAAGGCACTGACCGCGGAACTCTTCGACGACGAGCGCTCGCTCCTGCGCTTCGATATGTCGGAATACATGGAAAAGCACGCCGTTGCGAAACTGATCGGCGCGCCGCCCGGCTACGAGGGCTACGAGGCCGGCGGGATTCTCACGAATGAGATGCGACGGAATCCTCGTCGCATCCTCCTGTTCGATGAAATCGAGAAAGCGCACGCCGACATCTTTCATGTATTCCTGCAGATTCTCGACGACGCGCGGCTTACAGACAACCGCGGCCTGACCGTGTCGTTTCGCGACGCGATCATCCTCATGACGACGAACATCGGCACGACGCATTTCCTGGCGGAGTCCGACTTTGCGGCAGCGCGCGATCTCGCCATGGGCGACCTGGATGAGCATTACCGGCCGGAGTTCCTCGCGCGCTTCAACGGCAAACGCAACATCGTCTGTTTCCGGACGCTCGACCTGCCGGTGATCGAAAAGATTGCGGCACGCGATATTCAGCGTCTGAACGATATGGTGCAGCAGACCCTGCCGGACGTCACCGTCGAGATAGAGCCGGAGGCACTGACCGCAATGTGCCGCGACCACTACAGGCCCGTGACCGGGGCGCGAGGCATAACGGGCTACATCGAAGGCGTCATCAAGCCAGAGATTGCGAATACGGTTTTGTTCAACACGCAGGCGAAAGGCAATATCCTCGTCTCCTATGACGAGGAGCGGCAATCCGTCGTCGTAACTCTGCCGGAGGATGCCTCGGTGCGAGCCGCAAAATGACGGCCGAGGACGGCCGGGACGAACTGCTTCGCCGTGCACGTGAAACGGCTGACAACGCGGATGCGGCGCGCCGGGAAGCGGCAGAGGCCCAGGTGTCGGGGATCGAACGCTTTTATCGCGACAACCGGTTCATGCGCTGGTGTGCCGAAATCGGCAGCACGCTTCGCCGTGTTCTCGGCCCGCTCGGCACCCTGCTAGCCTGGCTCTTCGCACTCGTCGGCAAGTGGCTGCGCTGGCTCGTCATCCGGCCAGGCGATGCGCACGCGACTGGCAGTGCGCAGACGGCGGGATTCTCGCTGCCCCGTTTCAGCCGAAATCTCGCGATCAGCATTGTCGTGTTGTTCTCCGTGCACGTTGCACTCCGCGCCCTCTACTTTTACGGTACGGGCTTCGAAGAGACGGTCTACGTCACCGGTAAACAGGAGATCGAGACAGGGGAGCTCTACCAGTTCGGCGGCTGCACGTCACTGCCCTGCAGTACCGCGTCCGATAACGGAAAGTTCTACCTTATTGAAAGCAGCCTGTACCTGCCGGCCCTTTGGTACCCGGAGGAAGAAGTCTTCGCCAACATCCCGCACCAGGACGGCGCCTGCAATATCCGGGGCTACGGGATCTACTACCGGTCCCTGCGCTGGATCTACAAGCGGTTCCAGCTCTATCAGCACGTCGTGAACGTTTCCTGCCGGCCATACACGGAAGAGGAAATCCGGCGCGCAGTCAGCGGAGGCGAAATCGTCAGGGACTAGACGCAGGAGCGCGCCCACGACCTGGGCGCGCCGGAGCCTCTCCCGCAGGCATCGCAGGTTCGATGCGACCGCGCGAAGGGATCGCGGCCATGGGCCGCTCCTACTCGCCGCAGGCATCGCACGTTCAAGGCACCGCGCAAAGGGATCGCGGCCGTGGGCCGCTCCTACGCAGCGCACAGGCGACGCACCGTGCGCCTGGCCCACAGGTAGGCGCCGGCCCCCGACACGATATTCGCGATGACATAGGCACCGAATACGCCTGCTATGCCGAACAGTGACGCACCCGCCAGGGCGAGCGGCACATACAGCACGAGAATGCGGGCCACGCTGATCCACACGGCCGGCATCGGGTGCCCGAGCCCGTTGAACGACGCATTCATGATCATGACCATGCCGTACGCCCCATAGCTCACGGGCACGATAAGGAGAAAGAGCCGCGTCACGTTCGCAACCTCCGCGTTATCGGTGAACAGCGTCGGAATGAGGCCGGAGGAAACGCCCAGTACGAGTGCATAAACGAGGCTGCTCGCGAGCGAGAACATCGTGCACAGCCACAACGCCCGCAGTATTCGTTGCTCCTTGCCCGCCGCGAAGTTCTGGCCGACGAAGGGCCCGATAATGGCCGACAACGCGTAGAAGACGACGAGCAGCAGTGCCTCTATGCGGCTCGCGACACCGAAACCCGCAACAGCCTCGGGACCGAAGCGCGCGAGCAGCGCCGTGATGATCGTTGCGCCGAGTGGCACGATGATGTTCGTGCCCGCGGCCGGAATGCCGACGTGCAGGATCGCGCGCCATGAGCTACTGAGCTCCGCGCGCGCCGGCATGCGAAAGCTCACGAGGTCGAGGTGATAACGCATCAGGTACAGTGTGCCGGCGAAGATGGTACCGCGGGCAAGCAGTGCGGCCATGGCAGCCCCGTCGAGGCCCATCGCCGGCACCGGCCCGAGTCCGAATATGAGTATCGGGTCGAGGATGACGTTCAGAACCGCTGCGATGATCATGAGCATGCCGGGCAGCCGCGTGTCCCCGGTCGCCCGCATGCTCGCCATGCCGACCATGCCGACGACGACGAAAGGCACTCCGATGTAGAGGATCGTCATGAAGCTCCCGATCATCGGCAGCAGGTCCTCGGGCGCGCCGAGCATCCGGAATAACGGATCGATCGAGAATATGCCGATGAGGCATATGATGGTCGTGAGAATGAACGAAAGGATCAGGCTGTCGGTGGACAGGCGCCTGGCGCGCTCGTGATCGTCAGCGCCGAGTGCACGCGCGACGACCGAGGACGTGCCGGCGCCGAGACCGATCGCGACGCTCGTTACGATCATCAGGATCGGGAAGCCGAAGCCGAACGCAGCCAGTTCGCGATCGCCAACCCTGCCGATGAAGAACGTATCGACAAGGCCCTGCGCCATCATCGTGGCGATGCCTGCCAGTACGGGTACGGTCATCGCGACGAGATGCCGGCCGACCGAGCCCTCGGTGAGGCGAGGTCTCAAAAGCTTTTGGCCTAGAGGTTTTCGTAGGGAACGTCGAAGGTGTCCCCTTCCTCCAATCGCCCGCTCTCCAGGCCCTGGTCGAACCAGCGCATGCGTTGCTCCGACGTGCCGTGCGTGAACGCGTGCGGCGCCACACGTCCCTGCGTTCGTTCCTGGATCGCATCGTCACCGATCTGGTTCGCGGCGCGCATGGCTTCCTCGATATCGCCGTGATCGAGATAGTTGCTGTTGTGCTTCGCCCAGACGCCGGCCAGGAAGTCGGCCTGAAGCTCGAGTCTCACGGAGTACTGGTTGTAGTCCGGCTGCCCGCGCATTTGCTGTACCCGATCCGAAATACCGAGCAGGTTCTGCACATGGTGGCCGACCTCGTGCGCGATGACATAGGCCTGCGCAAAGTCTCCCGGGGCCTGGAATTCCTGCTCCAGTGCCTCGTAGAAGCCGAGGTCGATATAGACCTTCTGGTCGAGCGGGCAATAGAACGGTCCCATCCGGGCGTCCCCGACACCACAGGCGGTCGGGTATTGGCCGCGGTAGATGACCAGTTCCGGCGCCCGGTATTGCGCGCCGTTGCGCTGGAACTCCTGTGACCAGATATCCTCGGTATCCGCCAGCACCACCGTGACGAAATCGAACAGTTCCTGTTCTTCGGCGGTGGCCTGGTACTCGACTTCCTTGACCTGACCGCCGCCGAGGAGCGCGGCAGGATCGATGATGCCGAATACCCACCCCACCAGGCCGAGGCCTACGAGGACCATGATCCCCTTGATGCCGAAGGTCCGGCCGACGAAACGCAACAGGAGCCCGGCCGCGGCCCCACCGGCGACCATTTTGCGGCCCCGCGCGTCCTCCACGTTTGTGCTTTGCCTGCGTCCTTTCCATTCCATATCGATTTCCGCCTGCGCTGCGTACGTCCCGGTTATCGGGGATACTGGCCGGGTCATGGTGGCCCAAACTCCCCTCGTCAGGCAAGCGAGTGACGGCGGTCTGAACCTGTGCCGGTCCAGGTGCAATACGGGACGGATCACAAACTCGGTCAGGGACGGGGTGCCGTACCGTTCGTGATAGTCGCCTGCGCGTTCGCCGTGAATTCCGCGTCCTTCGAGGCGGTCACGACGTAGCGCAGCGGGCCACCCGGTTCGCGAGCGTCGAAGGGGTAACAGGTCACGAGACTCAGCATAGCCTCCGCCGTGTCGAGCGAGAGGCTCGCGCGGCGGGAGTCCACCACGTCGAGATCGATCACCGTGTAGCGATGGCGGGTACCGTCGACGGACTCGATCCACAGGGTGTCCCCGATTGCCAGGTCTTTAAGGAACCGGAAATGCGTGTCGCGATGACCGGCGATCACACTGTTGCCGGTGGCGCCCGGCGTCGCACTGGGGCCGAGGTGACCCGGACCGAAGGCCAGCGTGCGTCCGGAGCCGCCGGCGAGGACGACGAGATCCACCTGTCCGTCCCTCGCGAGCAGGCGCGCCACCGGCCAGGTGTCCGCCCAGGGCCAGGGCACCGGTTCCACTGCGCCCTCAGCCGCACGTTCCCAGGCCCGCACCATCAGCCCCTGC
>JBGTLY010000042.1:0-2228 GCA_041743865.1 Woeseiaceae bacterium | reverse complement strand
ACCTAGGGCCGCCGCAGCGTGCGCCGCCACCAGTCCGGCCGTGCCTGCGCCGACGACGACCAGGCTGTATCGTTCTGCCGGCCGAGGATTGCGCCATCCGGCTGGATGCACGTTTTCCAGCCGCTCGTACTCGAATGCGTCCTGCGGGGCGGTCGAGGATCGCTCCTTGTCTTGTTTCATTTCATCACAATTGTTTCCTGGATAAACGTAGCCGATCCAGCCAGCCGCCCCGGAACCCGGCGCGCCGCAATCCGGTGCCGACATAGGGACAGTCCCGCATCAGCCGCCAGATCAGTTGAGTTCGGTGATTTTCGATCGTCATAACGACGATGCCCTGATCGAGCCCAAAGTGGCCGACCGACACCCAGGCGCCTCCGCCGGCGCTGGCGAGGGCCGGATTGAAGCCGCTGGTGTACCGCTCTGCGGACAGCATCTCGGGATAGCGTTGCCTCATGATGTGCGCCGCGCCCAAGGCGGCCTCTGGCGCAAACGGCAGCGACGCCAGCGCCGCCCATCCGCCGAGGGTTCCGTCATCGGGTCCGTATGGCACACCACGCGCGGCGTAGCCGAACAAGCGGCGTCGCTCGTTGGCCAGCTCCGGAAGCTGATTGCTCGGGCCATCACAAGCCGTCAGTCCCCAGCAGTTTTCATCGTAACCGGCGAACTGGTGCGGGTTGCGTCGCGCGTACTCACGCTGCACTTCGGTCGCACGCCGGCTGTTCTCGAAATAGTCGCAGCGCTTCTCGCGCATGAAGCGATCCTGGATGCCGCGAAAGTCGATCCAGGCGTGCGAGAACTGGTGAATGAACAGTGGCCCCGCGTACAGAAAATCGTAGCCGTACACATTTTCCCATTGGTAGGTTCCGGTCCAAGCCTCGTAGCAGTCGCATTCGAGCGGATGCGTCGGTGAGCCCAGAGCGAGGACGTAAAGGATGATCGACTCGTTGTATCCATCCCACCCGTAGTTCAGGAATCCGCATTCGGGCTTCCAGCCCAGTCGGATCGTGGCCGCCCCACCCTTCGCCCATTGCCAATCGACGCGGCGGTAGAGCGTCTCGACGAGGTCGCGCAGTTCGGTTTCCTCGGGCGCGGTCGCCGTGAAGTAGCTGGCTGCCGTCAGCGCGCCGGCGATCAAAAATGCCGTGTCGATCGTCGACAACTCCGAGCGCCAGACGCGAGTACCGGTATCCATATCGAGAAAGTGATAGTAGAACCCTTTGAAACCGGTCGCCTCCGGGCTGCCGCTCTGATCGCTGTCGCGGAAGAACCGCAGAGTCGCGAGGCTGCGTTCGACCGCATCGGCCCGCGTCATCCAACCGCGCTCCACGGCCACCGGATAGGCCGACAACGCGAACCCGACCACTCCGATGCTGCACGGCGAATGCTCGCGCGAAGTATCGGCAATCAGTCCGTTCGCCGGATTCATCGCCAGCAGGAAATAGCCGAACGTGGCGCGCTGGAGTGCGTCAAGAGTCTGCTCGCTGATCGATCGCTCGCTACTCATGCGGAGTCGCCCTCGTCTAAATTATTGGGGCGGTAAATTCCTGTCTCACGGCAGGTCCTGGCTCTTTACCGCCACGACCAATCACATGCGTGCGTTGTGAGCACAGAAGATCGAAACGGGTCCGCAATCGAGAGTCGTTTGCTTTCAGCTTGGCGCAAGCAAAAGGCGCAAGGCGCCGGTACGAGCCTCCTGAGATCAAGCGGCCAGCTTCGCTGCACAACAACACTACGCGGACTCCTCGAGAGGACGCCCAAACCAATTTGCCTCCAAGCAGGCACGCAATCGAGCACGGGCGCGATGGAGAAGCACCCACAGATTGGTCGAAGTGATGCTCAATTCCTTACATACGTCGGCCGCTGCCACTTCGCTCATCATGCGGAGGGCAAAGGCCTCGCCCGCACGGCCGGGAACGGCTTCAAGGCAATGCTGGAAGACTTCCCAGAACTCCTTTCGTTCCAGAAGTCGCGCCGGGTCGATGTCGAGTCGCGCCGGTGGCTTGGCCCAGCGCCCGTCTGGAGCAAACCAACTGTCGATCAGCGGATCGACACCGTCCGATGGCTCGCTCGTGTTGCGTCGGTCAGTCGCGCGGAGATGGTCAATGATCTTGTGCCGAAGAATCCCGATCAGCCAGGTGCGTACTTCTGAATCGCCGCGAAAGCCGGGCTGCGCCTTGAGGGCAGCCAAGAAAGACTCCTGCACGAGGTCTTCCGCCGCCGAGCGATTT
>JBGTLY010000041.1:0-9585 GCA_041743865.1 Woeseiaceae bacterium | reverse complement strand
CGACGACCGGCGCATCGCCGTCCGTTTCAATGTTAGCCGTGGTCTCGTAGGTCGCCGACAGGTCCGCGCGCAGCGGGAATCGAACCTCCACCGGAACCGCGGCTCCCGTGTCGGCGCCCGGCGCTGCGGACGGGCTGGCGTCGCCGGTATTGCAGCCGCTGAGCGGGATGCTCGCCGCGAGGACGAGCGCAAAGACAAGTGTCATTGGTTTCATGGGGACCGCCAGCTCAAGTTCACCTAGTGTTGTAGTTGAGTATAACACTAGTTCTGTATAACGCAACGGGATGACTTCTCCGGGCCCGACCCGGCGACCTGCGTGTGCGTGTGATAAGTCCTAGATGCTGTGCGGGACGATTTGGATTCATTCCCGGGCCAATCAGCCGCTTGCCGATCCGGCAGGCGCGCCTTGCGACTTCGCCTCCCGGCCTGCAAGGCGGGCCGCTACGTTGGCCTGGATCATCAGGAGGCTGGGGGTCAGTACCAGCGTCAGCACCGTGGCAAACGCCAGGCCACCGGCGACCGAGGACGCCAGTTGCGTCCACCACTGGGAGCTCGGCGCGCCGTACGTGACGGCACGGTTGATCAGGTCGATGTTAACGCCGAGTACCATCGGCAAGAGGCCGATGATCGTGGTTACCGTCGTCAGAAGCACGGGCCGAAGACGTAGCGCACAGGTCCGCAAAACGGCCTCGTAGGCTTCCGCGCCACGCTCCCTCAGCACGTTATAGGAGTCGATGAAGACAATGTTGTTATTGACTACGATGCCGGCAAGCGTAATGACGCCGACGCTCGACATGATGATGCCGAAAGGTTTGCCGAGCAGCAGGTGCCCGAGGAGCACACCCCCTGTCGAAAACAGGACGGCCGTAAGGATGAGCCCGGCCTGATACAGGCTGTTGAACTGTGTCACGAGTATGATCGCCATCATCGCGAGTGCAATGAGCAGCGCGCGCTCGAGAAACGCCGTATCTTCCCTCTGGTCCTCGGTCGATCCGCGAAATGCGTAATCCACGCGTGGGTCGATGCCCAGCGTCGGCACGAGTTCGGCCAGCTCGGCAACCACGTCGGTCGGCAGTCTTCCCGGGAGAACATCGGCCTGCAGAACAACTGTCCTGCGTCGATCCGTACGATGTATGGTGCTGACCTTCTGCGCCGGCTCGCGGGTTACGAAGGTGCTGATCGGCACGAGGCCATTGGCGGTCGGGATGCGCAGGTCGTCGATCTGGTCGAGCGAACGCGAAGCCAGCGGATACCGCACGCGAATGTCAATCTCCTCGTCGCTGTCGTCGGGGCGATACTCGCCGAGCTTGAGACCGTTCGTAACGAGTTGCACCATTGAGCCTACCAACGCGACGTCGGCGCCAAAGCGCGCGGCTTCTGCCCGGTCTACCCGAATTTGCCATTCGATGCCCGGCAGGGGCAGGTCGTCCTCGATGTTGAAGACATCCGGGTGTCTCTCGAGTGCCTCGGCCACCCTCGTCACCGTCGGCTCCAGCAGGTCGTAGTCCCGTGAGGCGAACTCGATGTTGACCGGCTTGCCCTGTGGCGGCCCGGCGTCGGGCTTGCGCGTCTCGATGACGATGCCGACGAGGCCCGCCGTCTTTTCCCGGATCTCCGCAAGAATGGCATCCGACCGCCGGCGTTCATCCCATTCCACGAAATTGAGCGTCAGCGATCCTATCCAGTCCTCGGCCCCGTTGCTATCCCCGCCGGTCTTCGTGTACACGGACTCGATTTCTGACATGCCGAGCACGCGTTGCTCCACCTGCTGCACGAGCCGGTCTTTCTCATCGGTAGAGAGATCACCGCGCGCGCGTATGTCAACGGTCGCAAAGTTTTGCTCGACGTCGGGGAAATACTCTACACCCCGGCCGAAAACGCCGAACAGCACGTAAACGAGGAGAAGCAGCGCGGTTACGCCGGCCACGTTCCACCATGGATGACGCAGTGAGCGCTGCAGAAACCGCACGTAAACGCCGGTGAAGCCAGTGATCGTGTCCAGGTCACCGACCTCGGCCGCAGACAGATTGCGGCGCGCCTCGGCGGAGGTGGCGCCGGTTCTCCCGAAGATCGCGCCGAGTGTAGGCACGAAAACGAGCGCCATCACGAGCGAGGCGGCAAGTACCGCTATCAGAGTGATAGGCAGGTACTTCATGAATTCGCCGGATATGCCTGGCCACAGCGCCAGCGGCACGAACGCCGCAAGCGTCGTGCCGGTCGAGGCGATGATCGGCCACGCCATCCGGATTGCGGCGCGCGTGTACGCATTGCGCGGCGTCTCGCCCTCGGCCATGCGCCGGTCGGCCATTTCGGTCACAACGATCGCGCCGTCAACGAGCATGCCGACCGCCATGATGAGCGCGAACAAGACCATCATGTTGATGGTGATGCCCATCGTGCCGATCAGCAGGATGCCAACAAGGAAGCTGCCGGGAATCGCTACGCCGACGAGCAGCGCGGAGCGAATACCGAGAATGCCTATAATGACGATGAAGACAAGCAGCACCGCGATCAGTACGCTGTTCTGCAGCTCGGTGAGCATATCGTGGATATCTTCCGACTTATCACGGGAAGCGACGACCTCGATGCCCGAAGGCCAATATGCCTCGGCTTCTTTCACGACCGCTTTAACCTCGACGATCGTATCGATCACATTGGCGCCGGCGCGCTGTACGACCTCGATCGCGAGGGCAGGCTTGCCGTTCAAGCGTGCGTAGCTGACTGCGTCCTTGTACGTGCGCCGTACCTCCGCAATGTCCTTGAAATGCACGATGCGGTCGCCAACCGCCTTGATAGGCATATTGAGTACGTCTTCGGGAGATTCGACGACGCCCGGGACCTTGACCGGGAAGCGTCCCTGCGTAGCTTCGAGAGAACCCGCTGCTACGAGCCGGTTGTTGAGGTTGATAAAACTGACGATCTGCGCCTGGTCGAGGCCATAGCTTTCCATGGCGAGCGGGTTGACGACGACTTCCATCAATTCTTCGCGCACGCCCACCAGGTTCACTTCGAGGACGCCGGCGATCCCCTCGATCTCTTCCCGCAAATCCTTGGCAATCGTCGTCAGAGTTCGCTCGGAAACATCGCCGGCGAGATTCAATACCAGCATCGGGTCGAACCGGGACATCTTTACTTCGGTGACCGTGGGTTCGTCAGCCTCGGCGGGGATCTCGGCTTTCGCCTTGTCCACTTTCTCGCGTACGTCCGCGAGCGCCTTGTCGGTATCGATTCCAGCGTCGAATTCAAGCAGAACGTTCGCGCCGCCTTCGTAGGCCGTCGATGTCATTTCCTTGATGCCCTCGATCGCGCGGAGCTCCTGTTCGATCGGGCGGACCAGCAAACGCTCGGAATCCTCTGGTGAAATTCCCTCGTACGCGACGCTCACGTATATGTTCGGGATTTCGATATCGGGCTCGGCTTCCTTGGGGATCGTCGCATAGGCAAAAAGGCCCGCGACTAGCAGAGCGACGAGGGTCAGAAGTACGGTGCGTGAACGGCTTATCGCCGTCTCGATGATCTGCATCTCAATCCGCTTCCGCCTGAACGGCCACCGCGGTATCAACTTCGCCTTCCGCGACCGCGGTCACGACGGCGCCGTCCGGAACGAAACCCTGACCGACGGTAATAATGGTCGCTGTCGGCGGAAGACCCGCGACCCACACGCCGTCCACGTCGGCGATAGCGATGTCGGCTTCGACGAATTCTACTTCGCCGTCCGCATTGATGATTTTCACGCCGACATTGCCCTCGTCGTCGAGCGTCAGGAGCGACGGCGACAGCCTGTGTGCGAGCACCGTTTCTGCCGGAATCCGCAGCTCGGCCGTGCCACCTGCGCGCAACTGGCCCGTTCGATTGTCCACTTCGAGTTCAACGGCAAAGGTGCGGGTGGCCTCTTCGGCGACCGGTGCCACGAAGCGGATCCTGCCGCGCACTGTCTCCCCGGTCGCGAGGCTCGCCTCGCCCGGATCGCCTACCTGTACGTGGCCGGCGTCGAACTCGGACAGATCGCCGGACACGATGATGGTGCGGTTGTCCACAAACGTCGCCACCGGGTCTCCCGACTGGACAAAATCCCCGATTTCCACCGCCCGTGCCTGCAATGCGCCATCGAACGGCGCGCGTACGGCGATATACTCGAGATCGAGCTCGGCGCGCTTCAGTTCGGTCCGCGCCGCTTCGAGCGAGGCCAGTGCCTCCTTGAGCTGCGCCTCGGACACGTAGCTCGACGACTGGAGCTTTTCCCGGGCTTCGTATTCGACCGCGCGTTGCGTGAGCATCGCCTGTGCCTGCTGCAGGCGGGCACGTCGATCACGTTCGTCGAGTTGCAGCAGCAAACCGCCGGCATCGACATTACTTCCCCGTTCCGCACCGATCTTGACGACACGCCCGTCTGTCTCCACGGCCAGTTCGACCACGCGCGCGGGTTCCGTCTGCCCGTTGACGATAATCATTCGTTGCACTTCTTCCGCGGTCTGGGTGCGGACACGGACGCTGTTTCGCGCTTGCGACGCGCCGGCGGCTGCCGGTCCGTTTGCGGCCGTGTCTTTATTTTGGCCGTCGACGGGGTCGCGGGCGCCGCTCGCGAGCCAGAGCGCGATAAATGCGGCGATGGCGGCGGAGAACAGCCAGGAGCGGTGCTGTCCCAGTTTGCGCAAGTTCATGGTCCTGGTCATTTAAGTTCCTAGTCGCTTCTTATCAGCCTGTTGCCGCTTGCGTGTCCGGCCGCTCGCGCACGAGGGTAGCCCGATGTTCTTCGATGAACGCCTTCGCCGATTCGGTCAGTGCACGACCAAAGCCGCAAACGAAACGCATCCCTTCCGTCCAGCCATCGCTGCAGCCATCGAATTCATCGAACATCAGCAGGTAGCGTTCGAGATCGCGCAGGCGATTGTCGAGGACCGTATCGATTTGCTGCGGCGTCATCAGGTGGGCAAAACACATCGTCGCCAGGAATTCGGATCGGATCTTGTGGCCCGGGTTCGGCTCGTCGAGGGCGGAACGCAGGTACCCGAGACCCTTGCCGGTGACGCGATAGACTTTCCGATCCGGCCGCCCGTCCTGCGCCACCTCGTGACATTCCACCAGTCCGTCGCCGAGCAGGGAAGACAGGGCCGGGTAAATCGAACCATAGCCGGCAGCGAAAAAATGCCCGAACGACGACTCGAACTGTTTCTTCAGGTCATAGCCCGAGGCTTCGCCGTCGGAAAGCATGCCGAGGCATACCGTTTTTACGTCCATTGCGTACATCCCGCGGCAGGCCGCATATATCGGGGCGATGTATAGTATCAGTTCGATATATATATGCAAGCGCGGGCCCGGGAAAGGCTGTCGCGCCCGCAAACCTGGATCGCGGACCGAGAGGCTGCCGCGAAGGGGTGGTCGCGCGCCGCGGGCAATCGATCGGACTTACTGGAAGTACTGCGCCATAAACGGTGTGAGCAAGCGATTTTCCGGGTCGAGCTGGCGCCGCAACTTGCGAAAAAATGCAAGCCGGTTGGCGTAGACCTGCTTTGCGTAGTCCGCCCGCAGCGAGCGCGTTTGACTGAAGACGGGCACCCCGGCCCAGTGTTCCGCAAAATCAGCGAGATCGATCACGAAGTCCTCCCAGCCGGCGAGCTGAGTCGACATTGTCTGCAGTGCGATCAACGGCTCGTCGTAAGACGGCGAGAGCATGCTCGTCGCATCGCGGGCAATGCGATAACCGATTGCCGGCACGTCACAGCGATAGCCCGTGCGTTCATAGTTCGTTTTGCAGAACGACTGGTAGGCCTTGACGACCAGGGAGAAATCGGAGGCGGGGAAGCACCACGTCGAGTACAGGAGTTTCCTGATGCTGCTCGCGGTGCGCCCCTGCATCGTGCCGTTGTTGCCAGTGCGGACGAAGCGGCTGTTGACGATACCCTGGGTGGCTTCGGAGACGCTGTCGATCATCCGGTAGCGCACGGACTGGATCGGCAACAGGCGATTCAGCGACTTGCAGACCTGGGGCAACACCGTGCTTTCGCCCCAGTCCTTGATTTTCCAAGGCGTATTGTAAGTCTGCCCGGCGGCGGCGGCGTAGCGGCGAAGGTCGAGATAGACGCGATTCCGATACGGCATCAGAGCAAAACGGAACCCGACCGGGGCGTTGGAGATGCGATCGACGACATTGCAAAAGTCTTCAATCGACATCCGGCGATGGCTGACCGTGAAATTCGTCTGTGGCTGCACGTTCAGCGTCGCTTCCACGATAACACCCAGCACGCCGTAGCTCGAGCAAACCGCGCCGAGCAGGTTTTTTTTGTCCGTATCGACCGTCAGTGCCTTGCCTGCCCCCGTGATCATTTTCACGCGCGTTACGGACGCCCCGAGCGAACCTGGCTCCGAACCGATTGACGGACCGAGACACGGTGCCGCTATCGCGCCGCCCAAAGTGCGCCCCGTCATTTCGTAATTGCCGACGAGTTCGAGGCCTTGTTCGGCGAGTGCTTCGGACAACGCGTACAGGCGGACGCCGGCCTGGGCCGTCACGGTATGATTGTAACTGTCGATATTGACGATCCGGTCGAAATCGCCCATTTGTACGATGGTGCCTGTGGCACTTCGATTGCAATCCGTCGAAGCCGTCGCAGCGCCTTGCGGCCGTATCGGCAATGCGGTTTTGCCCTCGCGGTCCATGATATCTGCGAGAGACTTGAGGTTACTGATGGGAACTTCGCGGACACCGGGCGCCGAAAAGCGTCCGGTATTTCTGAGGCGAGCTGCGGTCATTCACGTCTCCGGCGACCCCGCTGTCCTAGGCATTGCCCGTAGACCGGTGGCTTTGCGACCCTGCCTTTCGCGCAGGTGTGCCTTTTTCCAACGAACTGGCATCCTTGCACGGGAACGCGAAAACTGTCAATGAAGCACCTTCGCCATGAACCCTGCGAAGGCGCTTATTGTCAAAACCGGTACGACACTTGCATTACCTGCTCCCATGACTCGGCTCACTCCCCCACAGAAACAACGCCCCCTCAGCATGCCCCCCGAACGCCGTTTAAATTCTTTCGCCAGGCGCTCCGCGACGCTCTGCCTGTTCGCTTCATTGCTTGCCGCGCCTGCCCGCGCTGACCTCGAGTTCGAGGTTGTCGGCGTCGAGGAGGCACTGCGCCAGAACATCCTGAATTACAACGATGTGCTGCTGCTGGGCCCTGCCGGAGAATTCAGCGAGGAGGCCCTCGACGAGACAGCAGCGGCATCCGAGGAACGGGCGCGAACCGCGCTCCGACCGTACGGCTACTACCAGCCCGTCATCCGCAGTCGCCACTATCGACGAAACGGTGGCGACCCCGTAATCGAGCTCCAGGTGGACCCCGGCCCCCCGGTCAACATCGAGAGCATGGACCTCAAAATTACCGGTCCCGGAGCGACACAGCGGGAACTGGCGCGGTGGAAGTCCGCCTGGCCCCTGACCGTCGGCGGGCGCCTGAACCAGGTGAGCTGGGAGGAGCAAAAACAGGCAGGTCTCGATGTGGCCCGTGCGGGCGGCTATCTGAATGCAACTTACACCGAACAGGAGCTGGCGCTCGACCTGGTACAAAACGTCGCCCGCGCAAGCCTGCACATGGACACGGGCGAACGCTACGTCATGGGCGAGATCGAGTACAGTGATCACATACTCCGTCCCGGAATTGTCGAGGAGATCCCGAGATTCGAACCGGGCGATCCCTATTCCGCGGAGTTGATGGACGATTTTCGCCTCGATCTCTGGCGCACCGGCTATTTTACGCAGGTCGACGTCATCGAGCACCTCGATCCCGACAGCAGTCCCCCGCAAGTTGACCTGAAGGTCGACCTCGCGACGGAGACGCGCAGCCGGTACCAGGGTTCCCTGGGTTTCGGCACGGACACCGGCATACGGCTCCAGGCCAACTGGAGCCGGCACCCGATGTCGAGCCGCGGCGACCGGATCGATGTCGCCGCAGGCTGGCAGGAAGTCAACAACGAATTCGTGATCCGCGGGACCTATCGGCGACCGTTGCGGTCCCGCGTGCGTGAGTTCTGGGTCGCGGACGCGAAAATCAGTTTCGAAAACCAGGACCTCGAGCTGAAGCGCAGCGACGAGGACGAAAGCTTCATAAAGATTGCCAATGGGAATGTCGATGAACGACATATCAAGGGCGGCTGGCTCAAACTGTTCAACGCTCGCGCGGGTGAAAAACAGACCTCCGTGCAGCCGTTCGTCCAATACCTGAACAGCGAGCGCAGCTACAGGCTGATCGATCCCGAGTCGCTGTCTGCACCGTTGGTCGCAGACACCGAAATCGACGACCTGTTGCGCGGAATCGACAATGCCCTGTCCGTAGGCGCGGACTTCGCAATTGTCGCCATCATAGGTCAGGGGTTTGAATCGCGCGGCTATCATGACCAGGCATGGCTGTTTGCATCCGACACTGCATTCGGATCCGACGTCGACTTTGTGCAGGCGTACGTGTCGACTCGCCGAAGCTGGTTGCGGGGCCAGCGCTGGAAATACTACCTGCGCGCGGAAGCCGGCTATACGGATGCGGAAGTCGATAATCTGGCCGTCGAAATCGACGGCGTACCGCTCGAACTGAGCGTGACCCAGTTACCGAACTTTTACCGCTTCAAGGCCGGTGGATCGGCGAGTGTCCGCGGGTACGACTTTGAGCAGCTGAGCAACAACAACATCGGTTCGAACCACATCGTTACCGCCAGTGCGGAGATCGAATACAAGTTGACAGACAGATGGTCGGCCGCGGTCTTTGCCGACATCGGCAACGCGTTCAATGACTGGTCCGACGCCGACCTGAAACTCGGCGTGGGCGTGGGCGTACGCTGGTATTCGATCGCAGGGCCTATTCGTTTGGACGTTGCGCAGGCTCGTGACTTCACGGACAGGCCCTGGCGCATACACCTGACGATCGGGACCCCGCTCCTGTGACCCTGCGCCGCGTCCTGCTGCTCACGATAGTCGCGCTACCCCTCTTGCTCGGCACGGCCGCCTGGTGGGTGCTGTATACGGCGTCCGGTGCGCGATTCGCCTGGGCACGTGTACAGAATGTGCTCGGCGACCAGGTTGCGATCGAGCACGTCGACGGCAGCCTGGCGTCGGGCCTCGAGCTTAGGGGCTTTCGCTACACGAGCCCGGTCGTTACCGTCGACGTGGGCCTGTTTCGCGGAGTTGTTCGCCTCGGCCTGACGCCGTTCGCAATCCGCGTAGACCAGGCCCGCGCTCTTGACGTGGCGGTCGACATCCGGTCCAACCCGGCGCCCGGTCCTGCACAGAGCCTCGAGGCGCGCCTCGAACGACTGGTCCTGCCGTTCGACCTCCACATAGGCGCCCTCGACGTGCAGGACTTGCTCATCAGTGTTCGTGATGCAACGCAACGGATTGAGAAGCTGGAGCTCGCCGGCGCCTGGACCCGGACGATTAGCGTCGACCGGCTGTTGCTGACGGCCGGCGAACGCCAGCTGGCACTCGAGGGAAGCCTGGGCCTGCGCGAATCCGGTCCGGTGGAAGCCACGCTGACCCTCGTGGCCGGTGCCGGCCTCATCCCGCAGGTCGGGTCGATCGATGCCCGCGCCGAACTGGGCGGCGACCTG
>JBGTLY010000040.1:0-1578 GCA_041743865.1 Woeseiaceae bacterium | reverse complement strand
CTGCAATTCGACGTCGTAGTCCTGCTCCTTCAGCAGCTTCATCACGCCCTGGAGCTCGTCTCGGGATGGCGACGATACGCGAACCGCATCGCCCTGCACCTGCGCCTGCACCTTCTTCAGCTTCTGGTCCTTGATCAGCTTGACGATCGAACGGCACGTATCCGGCGAGATGCCCTGTCGCAGCTCGACCTCCTGCCGCACGGTGCCGCCCGTCGCCGGCTCGATCTTGCCGCGCGCCAGGTTCTTCACCGGCACCTTGCGGCTCACCATCCGCTCGCGGATCAGCGTCCACATCGCCGTGAGGTAGAACTCGTCGCTCGCCGAAAGCTCGAGTTTCGCCGCCTTGCGGTCGTACTCGATCTCGGCCTTCTGCCCCTTGAAGTCGTAGCGCTGCGAGATCTCCTTGCGCGCCTGGTTGATGGCGTTATCGACCTCCTGCAGGTCGACGCCCGAAGTCACGTCGAATGTCTCCATCTGTGGCATCTGCGCCTCCTTCTTGTCGGGGCAGGGTACGACAGCACGATTCGGCCGACAACGCTGAGATCCGGACGGTTCAACACAGAGGCACAGAGGGCACAGAGGTCTGGAAGGGGGGTTCAGAGTGCTGGGCTGACGCAACTGGTGACGCGCGGCTGTACGCATCGGGAGACAGACCTCATCAGCCTCTGTGCCCTCTGTGCCCTCTGTGTCTCTGTGTTTGAAAGACTCTGTGTTTGAGAGAAAAGAAGGGCTATAAGCCGGCCGACCCTGCGGCAGTGCGAGGGCGCTCTGCCGCGGGGATGCGGAAGTCGCCGGGGCCACACGCCAGGAGGTCGCTGAAGTTCTGGACGACGATGTCAGGTGTGTAGTCGACGGCGTGCTTCGGGTCGAGCGCGTACTTGCCCTGCAGGACGTGGACTGTTGTGAGGCGGTCGCCGAGAATGGCCTTCGAGCGCATGAGGATGCCGGGCTTGTCGTCGATCAGCACGTAGTGCCGCGCCGGTAACTGCGTCTCGACCGTCGGCAGATACTTCTCCTTGTGCACGAAGATCAGCACGCGCCCATCGACCGCCTCGGTGACGCCGCAGCGGTGGATCTTCGTCGGCTGGAACACCGGGTCGCCGTCCGAGACGACGATCGGCAGCCCCATGCTCTTGAGGTGCAGTACCGTATCGATGGCGCGCGGATACAGCCGCGCTGCGAAGTCCCACTCCGCCATCTCGTGCGTCGCGCTGTCGATCACAGCGGCGTCGGCGGGGAACTCCGCGCGCAGGCGCCGCAGATTCTCGTAAAAGTCGATCACGTCGACCTCGTCGCGGACGATCTCGTACAGCTGCCAGAACCGTTCCGCCAGTGCGGCGCCGAGGACCTCGAGCAGCCGTGCCTCCATGTCGCTCTTCACGCCGTCGTTGTCGAGGATCGTGTTATCCAGGTCGATCATGAACACCAGGTCGTGCACGTCTGCTCCCTCCCGCCCGTGGCAGCGCGGTTCTTCGATGCAAATGGTACGCCCGCGCCGCCGATCGCGCGAGCGGCATGTTGACGCGCGCCGAACAATCTCCACCGGCGAGCCGCACGCGGCGCCGTTGCGACCCAGGA
>JBGTLY010000039.1:0-2373 GCA_041743865.1 Woeseiaceae bacterium | reverse complement strand
GCGCCGGGCAACGATTGACGACGGGTTTCACCCGAAATATAGACGTCGCCGGTGACCGGATGAACTGCGAGGGGCTGGGGGAGCGTACTGAACGCGAAGTTCTTCAAGCTCTGGTCGATCCTGTCGCCGAAATAGGTGGTGCGAACGAACGTGGTCAGGTCCGGCGTCAGGCGCGCAATGTAAGGCGCCAGACGACCGTTCCCCGGTTCGGTTTGTGCAGCTCCCTGGGTGCCCGGCATGCCGGCGCTGCCGTCGCCCGCAATATAGATGTCTCCATTCAGCGGATGGACGAGCAGTCCGAGGACCTCATCGCACCGGCAAATATCGCCACGCCCGTAGATGTAGGTCGACTGCTTCAACGTTGCGAGATCAGCGGTGATTCGCGAGACGAATCCGGAGGAACCGCCGTTGCCCGTCGGTCGCGCGCCGCCAGCGGTTGCAGGAAAGTCGCTGGTCGAATTGGTGTGGCCGGCCACGTAGATGTCGCCGCTACTCTCCTGCACCGCGAGGGGGCCATCCCAGACGAAGCCGTCTGCGCCCGATCCGCCGAGAAAGGTGGTACGAACCCAAGTCTTCAGCGTACCGTCGAATCGAGCGACGAATAGATCCCACGATCCGTTGTTCACCGGCTGGAACGCTCCGCTCGTGTTGCGCATCGTCGTGGAAGTTGTGCTTCCGGAAACATAGATGTCGCCGTTTGGGTGCGCGAGGATGTCGTGAAGGTACTTCGTCGCCGCAATGGCGACGAGATTGTCGAGGAAAGTCGCTTGCATGATGCTGGTGAGCGAATTCGACAGGTGGACGACGAAGCCGAGTCCGGCGGTCGTAAGCGCGCCGCCCCCCACACCCGGCAACGCGACCGAATCGGTGGTGCCGAGCACGTAAACCCCATTGTCGGTCACTGCCATCGCCACGCCAGACTCATCGCCTGTGCCCCCGTAGTACGTCGCTTGCAGCAAACTCGTCAATTCCGCGTTGAAACGTGCGATGACGGTTTCATAGCTGCCGGGGTTGTTGTGGGGCTGCGCCCCCCCGGCGGTGCCTGGAAAACTGGCAGGAAACACGGTCGCAAGCATGTACACGTCGCCGGTCACGGGATGGGTACCCAGATCGTTGATCCCTTGGCCGCCCTGGCCTGCTTGGGCAACGCCTGGCACGTAAGTGGATTGCAGGAACGGATCGATCACGAGCGGCCTGGAACCGTCATATTCACCTACCTCGAATCCATAACGCACGCCCGTGACCGCATACGAAACCGCAACGGGCCGGCGCTCGCCGTCGATGTCCTGGTACGCGATCGGGGCCGTGTAGGTCACTGCACCAGCCCCGGTCTCGGCGATCAGTTCGCCGTCGGGACCGACGTGAAGGCCCTTCGCACCCACGACGTGCATTCGAATGGCGGAGACCGTCGCGCCGGGCGCCACCATGTAGATCTTCTCGACATTGTTGTCGCGCCGCGCGAGACGAACGTGGACGCCCGCCCAGACCTCGCCGAGCGAAATGTCCCGGTAGGTGGGCAAGCTGTGCGCTTCCCCCTTGCTGGCGCCCGCATCGAAGTAAGTGACCCTCGCGGACGCCTGCGCCCCGGCGGCAGGCGTGGGCTTCCCCCCGACGAAGCGCTCGGTCAGGCTCCAGCCTGAAGCGTGGTCACTCCCCGCGCCGGCTGCCGGCGCCGCCGGCAGCCCGTAGACGACCTCCCCGTCCTTGGTGACGAAGACCGTCCCGGCGAATGTGGTCGCGTAGAACGCGACGCGGCTGTCATGTCGACCGGCATTCGGCACGAACTGCGTGCCTACACGAGCCAGGAGATCACGCGCCCGTTCGGCATCGCCCTGCGCAACGCGCGAAGACGGCGTGCCATGAGAAGTCACCGCCATGCCGAGGATCGCGAGGCCAGCGAGAAACCGGATCGCCATCAAAGGCCGGATGACGCATCCGGGAAGCGCTACGGATCGAATCGGCATGGCGAGTCCTTTCCTGCGCAACTGCAGCGGAGGCGCCACTTTCGAATCGGTAATCCCCCGCTGCGCACTCCGGGCCCGATCGATCGCGCCGCTACATCACGCTACACGATACCTCGATCAGCGGCCCATGGGTGGAATCACGCTGCTGTCGCGCCGGGACTCGAGGCCGGCGTCTCCTGGAAAAGGCTCGCCGACTGGGCGCACTGCGACGACGGACAGGGTGCTCTTACGGTCCGGATGCTTCTATGCCGGCGTCGCATCGCCCCGAGGACGCAGTCCCGCCGCGATCCGCTGCCGCACGGTGTCACGCCCGAGCAGCGCGAGCACCGCGTCGATCGCCGGCGTCTGCGGCGTGCCGGCGACAAGCACGCGCAGCGCCATCATGATCCGCGGCGGCTTGAGTCCATGC
>JBGTLY010000038.1:0-8690 GCA_041743865.1 Woeseiaceae bacterium | reverse complement strand
CTCCTACCGCTGCGTAGGAGCGGCCCATGGCCACGAATCGCGCGCACGGCGCGCTCCTACCGCTGCGTAGGAGCGGCCCATGGCCGCGATTCCCCCGCATGGTGCGTTCTAATCGCGCGCACGGCGCGCTCCTACTGTAGTTGAAGCGGCGGGGCCATGCCTGCGAGCGCCATGAGACCCCAGACGCAAAGTGCCATGCCTGCGCTGTAATACAGCACGAGGAAAAAATGAAAAGCGACCGGGCTCCGTGCCCGGTCCGGCATGTAGCGGCCCCTGAAAAAGTTCGGGCCTGCGGGGAGCATTCCGACGCGGTAACCGTGCCATGCGACGCCGAGCACACCACCGCCGATGGCAAGCAGGATCATCCCGCTCAGGAATGGCGGCAGCGTCATGCGCGTACACCGACAAGCTTGCGGCTGGCGAAAAGGATCCCGATGACGACGAGGCTGAGTGCGCATACCTGCAGGATCTCGAACGGCCAGAGATTGTGCGAGGTGGAGTCGCGACCGGTGTCGAGCACGATGCGCAAGACGACGAACGTGACCATCACGGCGGGCACCGCGGCTGCTATGCGCCATGCGCCCCGCCAGCGCCGCAGGGCAACGGCCGGCGCGGCAAAGCCCGCAATGCCGAGCGCTGCCACGAGCAGCATGAAGCCGGTAAACAACAGGCTATCGCCCGCCGTGGTCGGCGTGCTCATTTGCTTCTCATAAGCCTCGCGCTGTCGGCGTTCGGTTTCACGAAGGAGTTCCGTTACCCATACCGGCTCCTGCGCTGCCGGCCGGGTTGTATCGCCTCCAACGATGCGTACCTGATGGGTGGCGACGAGCTGCGACGCCGTTCCGCTGCGATCGCCTGCCGTAATACGGATCTCATCCACCCTGTCGCCGGGCTCCATGAAGAAGAACCAGCCGAGCGCGTCGCCGCTGCCGGTGTAGGTCGGGGACGGGTTCGTGCCTGCCCGTACTTCCCTGCCTTGGAAATAGGGGCGGGCCCAGATATTGACCGGCAGGTCGGTGGAGTAGCCGATGCGGAGGTAATAGTTCTGGTTTGCCCCAAGGGTGACTGACTTGCCCGCGGGATACGTATCCAGTACGCGAGCTTCGGTGCCTGCCCGGGCGCCGTCTGCGATCGCCGTGAACGCAGCGAGTGCAAGCAGGGCGAGCGTCGTCGATCGGTTCACGCGATCATCCTCGGGGTTGGGCTTGGACCTGCCCGGACTCTAGCGAGCGTCAGCCCTCAGTTCTGCGTTGAATGTCGCGATTCCGGAAATTGCCGCCCGGCCGTAGGAGCGGCCCATGGCCGCGATTCGCGCGCATGGCGCGCTCCTACGCCTACGGTAGGCCCGTCTCATTCGCGGGCAGTGCCCCCTCCTGCGCGGCTGACCAGCAGGTGGTCGAGACTCAGCTTTCCGGCACCCAGGAAAACCAGCGGTGTCAGCATGGCGATGAACAGCAGCGGAATCCGGTAGTTTCCGAACCCTTTGTCGGTGATGGCATAGCCCCGCCACAGTTCGGCGAGTGAGTTCCAGTCCGCGGGCCAGTGCACGGCGGAGATTGCGACGACGGTCACGACGATCAGGGTCGCTGACCAGAAGCGTGTCGCGAGGCCGAGGGCGAGGCATATGCCGCCGGCGATCTCGGTCCAGGTTGCGAGGAACCAGTTGAGCTCGACCGGCATGAGATTGAACGGAAACAGGAAATTGTCCTGCACATTCGCGAACCAGTTCGCGCCATTGAGTTTGCCGAAACCGGCACTGCCAAACTCCCAGGCAAGGAGCAGCCGTATCGGTACGAGCGCCAGCCATGCTCCCGCGCGGTCCAGCGCGGCGAGCCATCGTTCCAGCGTATCAGTCAGACGGGTCATGCCGCGTCTCCTTGGGTTTGACGCGTCCCGACTACGAGTCCGGCGTCGTGCATTTCGCTCAAAATCGCCCGACCGTGATCGACGAACTCCTCGGTATCGCCGTAGCCGATGTCGACAGCCAGTTCGCGCAACAACCGGGCGCCCGACCGACCGGCCGAATTGTCGCCGATGCGCTCGATCAGCTGTGCGGTCACGGGATTCAGTTCGAGAAACCGGACCTTGTCGTCCCTGCCGCGGTAGACGGCGAGGAATACCGGGACATCCGACGCCTCCTCCGGGATGTAGCTCGTCGATATCCGGTGCACCGGCCAGCGATACGCATGAACACGGCTCGCCACGGTGCGAACGGGAATGCCATCGACGAGGTCGCCGCGTGCGTCGAGCGCTTCGAGGTCGTCAGTTTCCGGAACGATGGAGACTTCAAGTTCCGCGTACTCGTAGTGCGCGAGCTCAGCGAGGAAGGGATAGTCGCCGTCGGGTTCGTATTCATTCGCAAGAAAGTCGAGAAACTCACGCGGCAATTGCAGGAAGTAGGGTGTCTGTGCCCGATGGTCGCGCATGAAGCCGCGGATGAAATGCGCCCAGCGCGCATCGTCGTGCAGCCTGCGCAGGACCGGGAACATCGTCGCCAGGAGGTTGCGGAGGTTGTTGAAAAAAAGTTGCCTGTAGATCGACATGCGGCGGTCATCGATGCCGGCGGGCACGGCAACCCGGTCAGGGTCGCGGATATGGGCGGCGAACGCGTACTGCCGCTCCTGGAATGCCGGACGCTCAGCCATGGATGGCTCGTTCCCTGCGGGTTTCGTGCTGCAGGTGACGAATCCGCTGCACCTCGTCGATCAGGTCGCCGATGGGCGGAAAATTAAAATCCCGCTCGAGCAGCGTCGGCACCGGGCCGAACTGTGCATAGGCTTCGGCGAGCAGCGCCCAGGCTTCGTCGTCGACCGGGGCGCCGTGCGTATCGATCCGGAGGTCGGGCGCCTCCGAATGATGCCCGGCAATGTGAAAATAACGAATGCGAGATGCCGGCATCTGCCGCAGAAACGAACGGGCATCGTAGTTGTGGTTGATGCTGTTGACGACGATGTTGTTGATATCGAGCATGAGGTCGCAGTCGGCTTCTTCGAGAACGGCAAGCGTGAACTCGAGCTCACTCATCGCCGATTCGGTCGGCGCATAGTAAGACACGTTCTCGAGTGCTATACGCTGCTCGAGGATATCCTGCACGCGACGTACACGGTCGGCGACCCAGCTCACAGCCTCCGACGTAAAGGGGATCGGCATAAGGTCGTAGAGGTGTCCGTCGTCCCCGCAGTAGCTGAGATGCTCGGAATACAGGCGAATGCCGTGCAGTTTCATGAAGTCGCCGATGTCGCGCACCAGGTTCTCGTCCAGGGGTGCCGGGGAGCCGATGGACAAGGACAGGCCGTGCGTGACAAAGGGATAGCGCTCCGTAAAAAAGCGAAGCTGTTTCCCCAGGCGCCCTCCGACCCGGATCCAGTTCTCTGGAGCCACCTCCATGAAATCCACCGCGCCCGGAGGATGGTCCATCAACTGGCCCGCGATCGCACGGCGCAGGCCGAGGCCTGCGCCGGATACCGGATATTGTTCCTGTCGCTTACTCATGGTGGCTCGCCTTCAGGATAACGCAACAGACCGGTTGGTCGCGTCGCTTATTACGCGCCACCGCCGGCCAGTTGCCGCAGGCGCTCCAGGTACCGTCCCTCGTCGGGCGGGGCATTGCCCGCCTGTGCTTCCCACAACGTCTCGGCGAGGCATTCGATCATGCGGTGCTCCGCCTCGTGCCGTTCGCCTGCGCGCGCGAGAATCCGGCGATGCAGTTGTGCGATACCGGGTGGCCGGTCGGTCGCGAGCTGCTCTCGTAATCCGAGGTGAAGTCCCATGTGCAGGTAGGGATTCGCCTGCCCGCCATCGGGCAGGTAGTCCGCCTCGAGCGCGTCTTCGCTGATGGCAGCCTGGTACTCGGGGTGCTCGGCAATCACATCGGCGATCCCGGTCTCCAGGGGCGACATCGGCAGCCCTTTCGTCCGCTTCTGCCAGGCGTCGCGATACACGCGGCGAAGGCTGTCGCGATCCTGCGAAAAGATCATGCGAAGTCCTTGTGCCGGTATTCGCACCACTCGACAATCGGGCAGTTGCCGCAAAGCGGCTTGCGGGCCTTGCAGATATAGCGGCCGTGCAGGATGAGCCAGTGGTGCGCGTTCTTGCGATAGGCATCGGGTGTCGTTCTGAGCAATCGTTTCTCCACGTCGAGCGGGTTTTTGCCCGGCGCGATACCAGTGCGGTTCGCCACCCGGAAAATATGCGTGTCGACTGCGATCGTCGGCTCCCCGAACGCGGTGTTCAGGACCACGTTCGCCGTTTTCCGGCCGACACCAGGCAGTCGTTCGAGCGCCGCGCGATCGTGCGGTACCTCGCCGCCATGCTCCTCGATGAGTATCCGGCAGGTCGCAATGATGTTTTTTGCCTTGCTGTTATAGAGGCCGATCGTCCGGATGAACGCTGAGAGGCCCTGGACGCCCAGCGCGAGCAAAGCCTCGGCTGTGTTCGCCACCGGGAAGAGCTTTGCCGTGGCTTTGTTGACGCCGACGTCGGTCGCCTGGGCCGACAGGATGACGGCGATGAGCAATTCGAAGGGTGAGGCATACGCGAGTTCCGTGCCCGGTTCCGGGTCGCGCTCGCGCAGCCGTCCGAAAATGGCTTCCCGCTTGGCCCGGTTCATCGCCGGACGAATTTGCGTCTGCGGGATGGCGCGAGCCGTGCGCCGGGCTCTTTGCGTCGCTGCCGGCGATCCAGCGTGTTCTTGCCGGCAACGGCCAGGGCCAGCGCAAAAAATGCACCGGGTGGCAGTATTGCGAGCAACCAGCCCTGGTCGGCAATGACGAGGCCGGGCAGCGGCGGGCCGCCGACGAACAGGTCCATTCGCGAGAACAGTGACCCGTTGCCAATGAGTTCGCGAAACAGGCCGATGCCGGACAGCAGTAATGCAAAGCCGAGACCCATGCCGAAACCGTCCGCGATGCTGCGGGCGATGCTGTGTCGCGAGGCGAAGACCTCGGCGCGTGCGACGATCGCGCAGTTCGTGACGATCAGGGGTATGAAAATACCGAGCGAGCGATCGAGCGTCGGGAACCAGGCCTTGAAAACGAGTTCGATGCAGGTAACGAGACTTGCGATGATCAGCACATAGATGGGGATGCGGATTTCCGGCCGCAACCAGCGGCGGGTCGCGGACACCAGGCCGTTTGAAGCAACCAGGACGGCAAGTGTCGCGATGCCGAGGCCGGCCCCGTTGACGAACGACGTGGTCACGGCAAGCAGTGGACAAAGGCCCAGCAGTTGCACGAGTCCCGGATTGTCACGCCACAGGCCCGTGCGCAATTGCTCGACGAAGCTGCCGCGCCTCACTCGTCCTCCTCCGGCAGGTCGCCCGCCGCAAACAAGGCATCCTTGTGGCCATCGAAGTAGACCAGCGTTTCGCGGATTGCCTTGAGGACGGCGCGGGGTGTGACAGAGGCCCCGGACAGCTGGTCAAATTCACCGCCGTCCCGCCTGATGCGCCAGCCAGGGAGTGGCGGGTCACCGATCGATCGGTCGTCAAACTGGTAAACCCAGTCACTCCGGTCCTCAGCGATGCGATCGCCGAGACCCGGCGTTTCGCGGTGTTCGAGAATGCGCACGCCCGTGACGTGACCGTCATAGGCGACACCCACGAGCACCCGGACCGGCCCGGCATAGCCGTCGCGAGCCGTCACCGCAATGAGGGCGGCGACCGGGCGGCCCTCGCGGTAGACGCGGTACACGATGGCCGCGTCCTGGCCGGGCAACCCGTGCGGCGGCGGAAGCACGAGTCGCGACTGTGAGACCTTGCCGTCGAATTCGATGCCGGCGAGGGCCGGCTGCAGGCTTTGCTCCAACAGTGCCTGTTGGTTGTCCGCAATGCGCGCGTGAGTCAGTTGCCAGGTCACGGCGACCAGAGCCGTGCAGATCGCAGCAATGAGCCCGAGGGTCAACATGCTTTTCATCACGGGGTTCACGGCTTGTCCACGGGGTCGCAGGCGATCGGTTGTTCCTCGCGCTTGTAGTGGCCGATGATCCGCGGCTTCGTGAGCCGGTCGATCACCGGTACTGCGATATTCATGATCAGAACGGCGAAGGCGACACCGTCGGCATACGCGCCCCAGGTGCGGATCGCGTAGATCAGGAAGCCGATCCCGATACCGTACACAAGGCGACCGCGTGGCGTCGTGGACGCGGAAATCGGGTCCGTGGCGATGAAAAATGCGCACAGGATCGAGGCGCCGGCGAACAGGTGAAAACCCGGGCTCGGGTTGCTGCCGGGGTCGACGAGATACATGATGCCCGCGGGCACGAGCAGCCCGAGGCCGACGCCGACCGGAATCTGCCAGCGAATGACGCCGCGAATCAGCAGCCAGAATCCGCCGATGGCGACGAAATTGCCGATCCATTCCCAGCCGCGCCCGCCGAAATCACCCATGATCGGCAGCGTCAGGATCTCCGCCACGGTCCGCGCGTCGTTGAGGCCTGATTTCATGGCATCGAGCGGCGTGGCCCGGCTCACGGCGTCGAAGCTCAGGAGGTCGGGCAAATGCCCCGTCAGCGTGTATCGAAGAGTTTCGATGAGCGTCAGGTATTCGTAGTCGATGTCGCCCATGCGCGGCGCTACCCACAGGTTCAGGTGCATCGGGAAGGCGATCAGGATGACCACGTAGCCCGCCATCGCCGGGTTGAAGATGTTGAAACCGAGGCCGCCGTACAGGTGCTTCGCGACGACGATGCCAAACAGCGCGGCGGTGGCGGTAACCCACCATGGCGTCAGCGACGGCAAGGCGAACGCGAGGAGTGCGGCCGTGACCAGCGCACTCAGATCCTCGAGGGCTACGAGCGGATCCCGGCCCCTGAGGTGCACCATGGCCGCTTCGCCGGCCACGCAAAAGACCGAGGCGATGATGAAATTGAAGATGAATCCCGGTCCGAAAAACCACACGTGCGCGAGTGCGGCCGGCACGAGCGCCAGCAATACCTGCAGCATCATGGTCGAGACCCGCCCGGTCGGGGCGAGATAGGGCGCTTCCCGGCGTTCGAATTCCACGTCAGGTATCGTCCTTCGGCCGCCGCCGTTTGAGGATGTCGGCAATGGCCTCGGGCCCTGCCTTGCGCGCCTCTTCTTTCTGTCGTGCCAGTTCGTCGTCGCGGTCGTGCTGGTCCCGTTCGAGACGCCCGGCGCGCGCTTCGAAACGCTGGCGGGCGCGCTCGGCCCGGGCCTTTTCATCGGCCAGTTCCTGGATGCGGGCCTTGGCCTTGCGGAAATCGGCGGTGAGCGGTATGTGGCTCGGGCAGACGAGGTCGCAGCAGCCGCACTCGATGCAATCGGTAAGCCCGTAGTATCGGAGCTGTTTTTCGTCGTCGGCACCGGCGTACCAGTAAAGCTGCTGCGGCAGCAGTTTGACCGGGCAGACATCGGAACAATTGCCGCAACGAATGCACTGGCGCTCAGGTCCGGGTGCCGGCCGTTCGGACAGGACCAGGATGCAGTTGGTAGCTTTGACGAGCGGGACCCGGTCTGTGGTGACCGAACGGCCGGTCATGGGTCCGCCGATGACGAGCTGGCGGGCAAGCTCGGTGTAACCGCCGGCAAACGCGACGAGGTCGGCCACGGTTGTGCCGATACGTGCCCTGACGTTCATTGGCTGAACCACGCCGTCGCCGGTGATCGTGGTCAAGCGTGAGATCAGCGGTTCCCCCTGCACGATCCAGTCGTGAATGGCCACTGCCGTGCCGACGTTCTGCACCAGGCAGCCGATGTCGGACGGCAGTCCGCCGCTTGGTACTTCGCGATTCGTCACGAGCTGGACGAGCTGGTCCTCGCCGCCTGATGGGTAGATTGTCGGGACCTGCTTGATGACGATGCGCGCGTCGCCAATATCGGCGAGTGCCTCGGCGAGTGCACGCAGCGCCAGCGGCTTATCGCTTTCGACAGCGATGTAGCAGACCTCGACTCCGAGTACACGCATGAGGATGCGGCCGCCGCTGATGACGGCGTCCGCTCGTTCACGCATCAGGACGTCGTCGCAACTGATATAGGGTTCGCATTCGACACCGTTCAGCAACAGGTAATCGAGTTTGCAGGTCTTTGCCTGCATCAGTTTCTGCGCGGTCGGGAATACCGCGCCCCCGAGGCCGACGATACCGCCCTCGAGAATCTGCTGCGCCAGTTCCGACGCCGAGGCCTCGGTCCAGGGCGGCCGTGCAGGCGGATCAATCGCCTGGTCCCTGCCGTCCGTCTCGATGATGATGCAAGGCGCACGGTCACCGTAGCGCCGGACAATCGGCCAGGCCTCAATCCCCAAGACCCTGCCGGACGAGGACGCATGCACCGGTGCGCCGAGCGAGCCCTCGCGCTCGGCGACCAGCTGGCCCTTCAGCACGGGTTCGCCGGCCTTTACGACCGGGTGTGCGGGTGCGCCGACGTGTTGTGCGAGCGGCAGGATGAGCTGCGCGGGCACCGGCACGTCCCGGATGGCTGCCGACGTGGACGACTCCTTGTGAGAATCGAGCCGCAGGCCGCCGTGAAACTTGCCGAGATCGAAAGTCGGGGCGCTCATGCGACCCGCCTCAGGGTGATGCAGTCGACGGGACAGGGCGCGATGCACAATTCGCAACCGGTGCATTCTTCGCGAATGATCGTGTGCATGCGCTGGTGGGCACCGACAATGGCATCGACGGGACAGGCATTGCGGCAGTGGGTGCAGCCGATACAGGCATCCTCGTCGATCACGGCG
>JBGTLY010000037.1:0-18070 GCA_041743865.1 Woeseiaceae bacterium | reverse complement strand
GAGGGAATCGTGGTCGTCGCTTGGGCGGGAGGCGACCGCGCCCACATGATCAGTTCTCCACACTTCGTGGCCGGACCTGTCAGGCCATTCTCAAGGAAAATCCGTGACTCTTTCGATTCCGTCTTTCCGGGACTTCGGTCGTGTGTGGGTTGCTCTGGCAGCTTCCGCCATGCCATTTGCGCCAGTTGCACATGCGCAGGTGATGTTCGAGGACATTTCCGAGGGTGTCGGACTCACCGGCTTCACGGAAAGCTGGGGTGCGGCGATAGGAGATCTCAACGGCGACAATTGCCTGGATATCTTCGTGCAGGGGCACCGGGACTACCCGCGAGTGTATCGCAACACCTGCACCGGCCAGTTCGAAGACATCGCGTACGAAATGGATACCGGGCTGTGGATTTCAAAGCCGGCCGACGACAAGCATGGCGCGTCGTTCGGCGACTTCGACAATGACGGCGATTCGGACATCTTCATCGGTGTCAGCGCCTCCGGAGACGGGCAGTTTTGGGTCAACGAGGGTAACGGCACATTCATCGAACGCGCCAATTTTCTCGGCGTGCGCAGCGACTCCACCGCGCGCGTCGCCGGCTTTGTCGACTTCAACCACGACGGCAAGCTCGACACCTTCCAGATGGGACTGAACGCGTCGGGTAACTATTTCCGCTACCAGAACTCGTCGAGTCGTTTTTCCATACAAACCGGAACCGGCCAGGGCTGTGTCAACGGTGACATCAATTACGTCCACTTCATGGACATCAACGATGACGGCCGCCTGGAACTCATCTGCGTAGAGCGAGGCATCTGGCCGAACCTTGCTTACGACTACGGCGCCATCCCGTTCGTCGACGTCACCTCGCAGCTGCCCGCGCTCGGTAACGTCAACTCCACGATCATCGGGGACTTCGACAACAACCTGCGCTACGACGTACTGATGGTTCGCGGCGCGACGCGCCCCACCGGCGCCGCCTACTACAGCACGAACCGGGTTGAAGGCTGGATCGCCCGTAACCCCGGCGATCCGGTGAATTACGGCTTTGCGTTCCAGACGACCGGCAACCTGACGGTGACCGTCTGGAATCGCGAATTGAGCCGGAACGTGCCCCCGTACACGATCAATATCACACCGGGCGGCTCGGGCTGCACGAACCCGACGGCCCAATACCGCGTTTGCGTAACCTACAATGCCAGCCTCAATCGGTACGAAGTCAACCTGCCGAGCGACGGGCAGGCTTACATCATCGCGGAATCGACGCAGGGCATTAACGACCTGACCGAGATTGAACTCAGCAGCCGCGACACACCGATTGCACCGCGGCTCTATTCCAACACGCCCGGCGGCTGGAACTACACGCCCGCGGGCCTCAACATTCCCGTGAACTGCGGCGGCGGCGCGGCGGGCGACTTCGACAACGACATGGATGTCGACATCTACCTCACCTGCGGTCGCGGCCCGGAGAACATCCCCAACCGCCTGTTCATCAACAACGGTAACGGCACGTTCACCCAACAGGCATCGAGCGGCGCCCAGGGCCCGCTGGGCGTCGGTTTCGACGTCGGCGTGGCGGAAAACGCCGTGTTTCTCGACTACGACCTGGACGGCTTTCTCGACCTCTTCGTAGCCAATGGCCTCCTGTTCTACCCCTGGGGCAAGGGCGGCCCCGATACCCTGTTGCATAATCTCGGCAACGGGAATCACTGGCTGCAAATCAAGCTTCGGGGCGTGGCCTCGAACCGTGACGGCATGGGCGCCAAGGTCTACGTGACCTCGGGCGGGAAGACCCAGCTACGCGAACAGGACGGCGGCTACACGCGCTGGGCACAGAACCAGCAGTGGCTGCATTTCGGCCTTGCGGCGAATTCGACGGCGAACGTCCAGGTGCGCTGGCCCTCCGGGCATGTGGACAATTTCACGAACGTCTCGGCAAACAGCCTGTACGTCGCGACCGAGGGCGTCGGTATCGCAGCAGCGAACCAGGGCACACCCATCTACACGACGCTCCTCCCCGGCGACGAGTGCGGCGAGCCGCCGTACAACCTGGATTTTGGCCCGGCGACGTTCCTCTGGCGGGATTGCGGTACCGATAACTGGCACTTCCGCGCCAAAGGCGGCCGTGCCGATGGCGACGCCCTGCATACACAGGGCACGATCACCGGGGACACCGCGTGGAGCAGCGTCGGCGGCGTGAGCCTCGCGGGCAGTGACTCGGTGGCGACCAGTCCCGCCAGCCAGCTCAACTTCAATGTCGGCGTTCGATTCACGCAGAACAAGGGGTTCGACTTCAGTTCCTCCGGCCAGAACTCCGCGTGTCTCGATTTCTCGCGACAGGACATACGGCATTTCATCGTCGGCGCGAGCGGCAAACGCATAACAACGGCGATCGACCTCGTGACGCTCGCTGGCTGCGGTGAAACGCTGCCGGTCGACCTTTCGATCGCGGATGCAAGCGCGAACGAAGACAGCGGCGCGCTGTCCTTCGTGGTTTCCCTGGCAGAGCCCGCGGCAGGCGATGTAACCTTTGTGGCGAAGACCGGCGACGGAACGGCTACCGTCGCCAACAGCGATTACACGGCCTTGCTGTCTTCTGCTCACATCATCCCCGCCGGCAGCCTGTCGGTAACGGTCACCGTGCCGGTCATTCCGGACGCCGCGTCCGAACCCAATGAATCGCTGACCGTCACACTCTCGAACATCAGCAGCAACGCGCGTCCGGTGGACAGTTCGGCGACGGGTACGATCCAAAACGACGACGGGCTCTTGCCACGGCTATCGATAAACGATGCGTCCGGTTTCGAGGATTCGCGAGCCATCCCGCTCACGGTTTCGCTGGACAAGATTGCCTCCGGCAACGTGACGTTTACCGTGAACACGCAAGGCCAGACGGCCACGACCTCCTCGGGCGACTACACGGCGATCAGCAACCGGGTGTACACGATCCCGGCGGGCAGCCTGTCGACCACGATAACGATCGTCACCGGCGCCGATACGTTCGTCGAGCAGGATGAGTATCTCTTCGTCAATCTCACCAACGTGAGCGCTAACGTCGTGCTCCTGGACGGCTCGGGGCGCGCGACGATTCTGAATGACGACTCAGGGAGACCGAACCTCTCGATCGCAGACGCTTCCGTGAACGAGAACAGCGGCTCGATGGCCTTCACGGTGTCGATCAACTATGCCCAGGCGAGCAACATCACCTTTACGGCCTCAACGGCCGACGGCAGCGCGACCGTGGCCGATGGCGACTACACGGCCCTGGCCGCACAGCCCGGCACAATACCCGCGGGCAGCCTGTCGACCACCGTGGTCGTGCCGCTCGGCGGCGACAGCGTCGTGGAACCCGACGAGACGTTCACGGTAACGCTGGCCGGCGTGAGCGCCAATGCATCCCTGATTGACGGGCTGGCAACGGGCTCGATTCTGAATGACGATGCGGTGTTGCCCGGTATCTCCATCGAAGACGCCACGACGAATGAGGACCAGGGCACGTTGAGTTTCACGGTGTCCCTGAGCGAAACGTCCGTGAGTGCCGTGAACTTCTCGGTATCGACCGCAGACGATAGCGCAACGGCAGGCGACGGCGACTACACGCCTCTCGCCGGAACGCCCGCCTCCATTCCCGCGGGCAGCCTGTCAACGACGGTCGCAGTGGCCCTTGGCGTGGACCGGCAAGTGGAGCCGGACGAGACATTCACGGTGACACTGGGCGGCGTAAGCAATGCGAACGTCATCGACGGCACAGCAACTGGCACCATCCTGAATGACGACGTGGACGGACCGATCCTGGTCGACCTCGAATCGTGGCTCGGTCATGCGGGCCCCGTCACGACCAGCGGCAACCGGGTGACCTTCCTCGGCCCGACATCGGGCTGGAACAGCACGGTGTATTCCGTACCGCTCGCGGACCTCGGCTTCGACAACGACTACGAAGTTCGCTTCGCGATTAACGGCAGTACGGCCGGTGCGCTGTGGGTCGTCGGCCTCGGCGTAACGGAAGCCAACGCCGACTTCCGCGACGTCGACTTCGGCCTTCGTGTGTCGAACGGCCAGCTGGGAGTTTATGAGAACGGCACGTGGCGTACGAACGGTCCGGCCGTCGTCGACGGAAGCCTGATCTCCATCTTCGTCAATGACGGGACGATCGAGTATCGCCATGACGGCACTGCATTCTATTCGACCACTTATGCAGGCATGCCGGAGTTCTATGTCGATACCGCCTTCAAGGGCGGCGTCACAGACATCGACGTCAGCGTCTACGGGGAGCCTGGCGACCCGGTCGACCCGCCGGTAAGCCAGCCCATTGTCAATTGGACGAACAGTGCCGGCGGCGTGTCGGCGCAGGCGAACAACATCTCGCACTCCGGGATTCCGAACAATTGGACGAACACGATCAACTCGGCACCCCTGTCGTCGATGGGCGCGAGTGACTCGTATACGGTCAGCTGGACGGTCGGGTCCACACCCGTCGGCAACCTCTGGATCGTCGGCCTCGGCGTCAACGAAACCGGTCCTGAACGGACGGATATCGAGCACGGGATACGCTGCGCCGACGGCCTTCTCGAGGCGCGGCAGAGCGGGACCTGGCTGGCGAGTGCCGGCACCGTTGCGGTGGGCGACACACTGTCGATCCGTGTTACCGGGTCGCTACTCGAATATCAGCGCAACGGCGTGACGTTTCACAGCTCGACGATCGCCGGCACGGAAGATTTCTACATCGACTCGGCGTTCAAGAACGGTGCAATTCAGCTGAATAATTTCACGCTCACGCAGCCGTAGGAGCGCCATGCGCGCGATGGTGTCGCGGCCCGATCATTGAGGGATCGCGGCCATGGGCCGCTCCTACAAAACCAACCGTAGGAGCGCGCCATGCGCGCGATGGTGTCGCGGCCCGATCATTGAGGGATCGCGGCCATCGGCCGCTCCTACCGAACCAGCCGTAGGAGCGCGCCATGCGCGCGATGGTGTCGCGGCCCGATCATTGAGGGATCGCGGCCATGGGCCGCTCCTACAGAACCAACCGTAGGAGCGCGCCATGCGCGCGATTGGGGCTCGCATCGCGGCCGTGGGCCGCTACTACCGACCCTTGAGCTTTTGCGAGGCGCGGTAGCGGGCTTCGGCTTCGGTGAGTTCCATCTGTGCGCGCTTCAGGTCGGTCTCGCTCGACACGCCTTTGAGCGCTTCCTCTGCCTGTTGCTTCGCCGAAAGCGCGGCGGCTTCGTCGAGCTGGTCGCCGCGGAGCGCGGTGTCGGCGAGTATGGTTACGAGGTGCGGCTGTACCTCGAGCATGCCGCCCGTGATGTAGAAGCCGATCTCCTTGCCATCGGGGTTCTCGATGCGGACTTCGCCCGGCCGCAGTGCACTGAGGAGGGGTGCGTGCCGGGGTGCGATGCCCACATCGCCCATTTTGGCCGGTGCGTAGACCATGCGGGCCTCGCCCGAATGGATTTCACCTTCGGCGGAGACGATGTCGACGCGTATTGTGGCCATGAATTGGTTCGCCTTCTCATCGCGGGCGTGGCCCGCTCCTACAACACATTCGCGGGCGTGGCCCGCTCCTACGGCACATTCGCGGGCGTGGCCCGCTCCTACGTGTACTTCTTGGCGTTTTCGACGGCTTCGTCGATGCCGCCCACCATGTAGAACGCCTGCTCCGGGATGTGGTCGTAATCGCCATTCACGATGCCGCTGAAGCCGCGGATCGTCTCGGCGAGCGACACGTACTTGCCCGGGGAGTTCGTAAAGACTTCGGCCACGAAGAAGGGTTGCGACAGGAAGCGCTGGATCTTGCGCGCGCGGTTGACCTGCAGCTTGTCGTCCTCCGACAGCTCGTCCATGCCGAGGATCGCGATGATGTCCTGCAGCTCCTTGTAACGCTGCAGAACGGCCTGCACGCCGCGCGCGCAGTCGTAGTGTTCCTGGCCGATGACGTTCGGGTCGAGGATTCGCGACGTCGAGTCGAGCGGATCCACGGCCGGGTAAATACCGAGTTCCGCGATCTGGCGCGACAATACGAGCGTCGCGTCAAGGTGCGCGAAGGTCGTGGCCGGTGACGGGTCGGTGAGGTCGTCGGCCGGTACGAAACCGGCCTGGAATGACGTAATCGAGCCGGTCTTCGTCGACGCAATGCGCTCCTGCAGCACGCCCATTTCCTCGGCCAGGGTCGGCTGGTAGCCCACGGCCGACGGCATGCGGCCAAGCAGCGCGGATACTTCCGTGCCTGCCAGCGTGTAACGGTAGATGTTGTCGATGAACATCAGGACGTCGCGGCCTTCGTCACGGAACGCCTCCGCCATCGTGAGGCCGGTAAGCGCTACGCGCAGGCGGTTGCCCGGCGGCTCGTTCATCTGACCGTAGACGAGCGTCACCTTGTCGATGACCTTAGACTCCGTCATCTCGTGATAGAAGTCGTTGCCCTCGCGGGTGCGCTCACCGACGCCCGCGAACACCGAGTAACCGCCGTGCTCTTTCGCGATGTTGTTGATCAGTTCCATCAGCGTCACCGTCTTGCCCACGCCGGCGCCGCCAAACAGGCCGACCTTGCCGCCTTTCGAGATGGGCATGATCAGGTCGATGACCTTGATGCCGGTCTCGAGAATCTCGGTCGTCGCAGCCTGGTCCTCATAGCTCGGTGCCGCGCGGTGAATCGGCAGCGTGGTTTCGGCGCCGATCGGCCCTTTGTTGTCGATCGGTTTGCCGAGCACGTCCATGATACGACCGAGCGTCTTCACGCCGACCGGCACCGAGATAGGCTGACCGGTGTCGGTAACCGACATGCCCCGCTTCAGGCCTTCGGATGATCCCATCGCAATCGTGCGTACGACGCCGTCGCCGAGCTGCTGCTGGACCTCGAGCGTGATGTCGGCCTCGTCGATGAGGAGCGCGTCGTAAATCTTCGGGATCTGGCCGGCCGGGAACTCAACGTCCACGACAGCGCCAATTACCTGCACAGTAGTTCCGGTGGTCATACGTTGTTTGCCTCTTTCGCTATTCCGATCATCGCTGTTGCGGCCATCGGCCGCTCCTACGATGCTTCAATTCAGTGAACAAGGGGGTCAGAGTACATTTCCCGATTTTCGGAAAATGTACTCTGACCCCCTTTCTAGCCGGAGACCGCGGCGGCACCGCCGACGATTTCCGAAATTTCCTGCGTGATCGCCGCCTGCCGTGCTTTGTTGTACTGGAGTTGCAGCTTTTCGATGATCTCGCCGGCGTTGTCCGTCGCCGATTTCATTGCGACCATCTTGGCCGCCATTTCCGATGCGAAATTCTCCACCGCGCCGCGATACACCTGCGTCTCGATGTAGCGCATAAGTACATCGTCAAGCAGTTCGCGGGCGTCCGGCTCGTAGATGTAGTCCCAGTGCTCCTGCAACGCCTCATCGCCCAGGTCAATCGCACTGATCGGCAACAGCGTCGTCGTCGTCGGCCGCTGGCTCATCGCGCTCACATACACGTTGTTTGCGAGGAACAGTCGATCGATCCTGCCTTCTTCATAGGCGTCCAGCATGACCTTGATCGAACCGAGCAAATCGTTGATTGCCGGCCGGTCACCGAGGTGCGTCGCCGTGCCGAGCACGCTGCCGCCGATCCGGCGGAAGAACTGCACGGATTTCGCGCCGACCAGTACGAGGTCGACAGCGACGCTTTGCTCCTGCCACTTCGCCATCTCGCGGATGACCGTCTTGAACAGGTTCACGTTCAGGCCGCCGCACAAGCCGCGATCGGTGGAGATGATGATGTAGCCGACTCGCTTGACCTCGCGTTCGGTCATGTACGGATGCCGGTAGTCCGGGTTCGCGTGCGACAGATGCCCGATCACACGGCGAATGCGCTCGGCATAGGGCCGCGAGGCTTCCATCTGCTTCTGCGCTTTGCGGATCTTGCTCGCGGCGACTTTCTCCATGGCGCTCGTGATCTTCTGCATGTTCTTTACAGAAGCGATCTTGGAGCGTATTTCTTTTTCACCTGCCATTTCGTCTCCGGGTCGCGCGCATGGCGCGCTCCTACGGTCTCAATCGCGCGCATGGCGCGCTCCTACGGTCTCAATCAATAAGCGCCTTTCTTCAGGAACTCGTCGAGAATCTCTCTCATCTTCGCGACGATCTCATCGTTGTAATTGCCGGTCTTGTTGATCTCGTCCAGGAACTCACTGTAGTTCGTCTTCGCGAAATCGTGCATCGCAGTCTCGAAATCCGTAACCTTGCTAATGGGAATCTTGTCTAAATAGCCTTCATTCGCGGCGAACAAGGACAGCGCCATCGAAGCCACGGACAGGGGCGAATACTGCTTCTGTTTCATCAGCTCGGTGACACGCTCGCCGCGTTCGAGCTGCGCGCGGGTCGCCGCGTCCAGGTCGGAAGCGAACTGCGCGAAGGCCGCGAGCTCTCGGTACTGGGCGAGCGCGAGGCGTATACCGCCGCCGAGCTTCTTGATGATCTTGGTCTGGGCGGCACCGCCGACGCGTGACACCGAAAGGCCGGCGTTGATGGCCGGGCGAACGCCCGCGTTGAAGAGGTCGGTTTCGAGGAAGATCTGGCCGTCGGTAATCGAGATTACGTTCGTCGGTACGAATGCCGATACGTCACCGGCCTGCGTCTCGATGATCGGCAGCGCCGTCAGGGAGCCCGTCTTGCCCTTTACCTCGCCGTTCGTAACGCGCTCGACATAGTCGGCGTTGACGCGCGCTGCCCGCTCGAGCAGGCGCGAGTGCAGGTAGAAGATGTCGCCGGGGTAGGCTTCACGGCCCGGCGGGCGGCGCAACAGCAACGACACCTGGCGGTAGGCCCAGGCCTGCTTCGTCAGGTCGTCGAAAATGATCAGGGCGTCCTGGCCGCGATCCATGAAATACTCACCCATGGTGGCCCCGGAATACGGTGCGATGTACTGCATCGCCGGGCTGTCAGCAGCGGTGGCAGCGACGACGATCGTATGACCCATCGCGCCTTCTTCCTCGAGCTTGCGCACGACACCGGCGACCGACGAGGCCTTCTGGCCGATGGCGACGTAGATGCATTTGATGCCGGTCCCGCGCTGGTTGATGATCGTATCGACGGCGACCGCGGTCTTGCCGGTCTGCCGGTCGCCGATGATCAGCTCGCGCTGCCCGCGGCCGATCGGCACCATCGAGTCGATGGATTTCAGGCCGGTCTGCACCGGCTGGCTGACTGACTGGCGCTCGATGACGCCCGGGGCTACGCGCTCGATCGGCGCGCGGCCCTCGGCCTTGATCGGGCCCTTGCCGTCGATAGGAGTGCCGAGCGCGTCGACAACGCGGCCGAGCATCGCTTCGCCGATCGGCACTTCCAGGATACGGCCGGTCGTCTTGATCGTGTCGCCTTCGGTAATGTGCTTGTAGTCACCGAGCACGACCGCGCCGACCGAATCCCGCTCGAGATTCAGTGCGAGCCCGAAAGTGTTTCCCGGGAACTCGAGCATTTCGCCGTAGCGCGCATCGGCGAGCCCGTGAATTCGGACGATGCCGTCGGTCACCGCGATGACCGTGCCGACGTCCCGCGCTTCCGCAGCCGCTTCGAAATTCTCGATGCGTTCCCTGATCAGCGTGCTGATTTCAGAAGCTTTGAGTGCCATTTAGTTTTCCTTTTCAGTTGACCAGCGCGTTGCCGAGGCCTTCGAGCCTGGCACGCAGTGATCCGTCTATCACGACATCGCCGGCGCGGATCACCGCTCCGCCAATGAGAGTTTCATCGAGTTCCGTCGAGAGCTCGACTTTGCGCCCGAAGCGTTTCTCGAGAGCTGCCACGTACTGCTGCTTGTCCTTCTCCGAGAGCGCCGCAGCGGATCGAACCGTCACATCGATCGTGTTTTCGATCGCATCTTTCAGGGCGTCGAAATGCGCCGCGATTTCCGGCAGCACGGCGATCCTGTCGTATTCGATCAGGAGCTTCAGGAAATTGGTTCCCTTGCTGTCCGATCCCGCGAATTGCGGAGCGCCGGCCTTCGCGAACAGGCCGGCCAGGAACTCGAGCTGCTTCGCTTCGCTCAGGGCCGGATTGCCGAGATAGTCGGCGAGCTCGCCGTTCGCGAACAATGCGCCCGCAACCTCGAGGCTCCCGGACCATTCTGCAAGCGCACCCGCTTCGCGGGCAACGTCGAATGCCGCCTGCGCATAGGGTCTGGCGATCGTGTTGTTGTCAGCCATCGGGGCTTACAGCTCCTGCGCCAGCCGGCTGAGGATGTCTTCGTGCGTCCGGGCGTCGATCTCGCGCAGCAGGATCTTCTCGGCGCCGGCGAGCGCCACGGCCGATACCTGACCGCGCAATTCTTCCCGCGCCCGGCTCGTTTCGGACTCGATCTCGGCTTCGGCGGCGGCGACCTGGCGCGCCCGTTCCTTGGCGCCGGCCGCTTTGCCCTCGGCGACGATCTCATTCGCCCGGGCGTTGGCCTGGTCAAGGATGCCCGTCGCCTGCCGCCGCGCGTCGGCAATGATCTCCTCCGATTCGGCCTGGGCCTGCTTCAGTTTTTCCTCGCCGCGGTCGGCGGCGGCGAGTCCTTCCTCGATCTGCTTCTGCCGCAGCTCGATGGCGTTCAGGATCGGCGGCCAGAGGTACTTCATGCACAGCCAGACAAACACGATCATCGCGATCGTCTGGCCTATGAGGGTTAGATTGATATCCACGCTTGTTACCTGTCTGTGTCAATGACCGCCCTGTAGGAGCGGCCCATGGCCGCGAATCGCGCGCGTGGCGCGCTCCTACACCCGCTCCTGCGCGCTTAGCCGCCAGTCGCCTGCTGCAGCTGGCCGATGAACGGGTTCGCGAAGGCAAAAAAGAGTGCGATACCCACACCGATCATGGCGACGGCGTCGAGCAGCGCCACGACGATGAACATCTTCGTCTGCAGCATGGGAGCAAGCTCCGGCTGCCGCGCAGCGCCTTCGAGGAAGCGGCCGCCCAGGAGACCCATGCCGATACCCACGCCGAGGGCGCCGAGTCCGATCAGAAGTGCGACAGCGATCGCCGTGAGGCCAATAACAGTTTCCATCAGTTTCTCCTAGAGAGGATCTTGTCCAACATGTTGAAAGTAAAAGCCAATTTCTAATGCGTTTCGCTGGCGAGGCTCAAATACACTATGGTCAGCATCATGAAAATAAAGGCCTGCAGGGTCACGATCAGGACATGGAACGCAGCCCACAGCAGGTGCAGCGCGCCGCCGCCGACGGCAAGTAGCAGGCCCTGGCTGAACGTGATCGCTATCAGAATGAAGATGAGTTCGCCGGCAAACATGTTGCCAAAGAGCCGCAGACTCAGCGACACCGGCTTGGCGAGCAGCGACACCGATTCCAGGATGAAGTTGAACGCAATGATCACCGGCGCCACGAGCAGACCGAGGCCTTTCGTCGGCGGCGCTATCGGGTGCAGCGTCAGGTCCTTGATGAGCCCGAGCGGTCCCTTGTACTTGGTGGTATAAAAAAGTATCAGGAAGAAGACTGCAATCGACATGCCGAAGGTGACATTGACGTCTGTCGACGGCACGACCTTCATATAAGGAATGCCGGCCAGTTCCGCGAGCTTCGGGATCCAGTCGACGGGAACCAGGTCCATGAGGTTCATGAAGAACACCCAGACGAAGACCGTGAGCCCGAGTGGTGCAATGAGGCGGCTGCTGCCGTGAAACGTATCCTTGACGGCGCCGTTCACTAACTCGACCACGATCTCTACGGCAGCATGCCAGCGGGTGGGCTTCTCCGTCGAGGATCTCTTCGCCACGCGGCGGAACAGCACGATGAACACGATGCCGAGGAGCACGGACCAGAACATCGAGTCGACATTGATCGTCCAGAAATTCCCGGCGCACTGGTTCCAGATCCAATCGCCCGATTCCGACTTGCAGACCTGCAGGTTCTGCAGGTGATGCGAAATGTATTCGCTGGAGGTTTGCGGGCCGTGGCCGCCTTCACTCGCCATGCTTGTCTACCGTTTCTCGTCTCTCGTCGTCTTCATGCCGGAACAGGAGGCCCGCCAGGGGCATCAGCGCCGTAATTATAAAGCTCGCGAACAAAGGCGCGGCCGCAAGCGGTCGCACTGTGACGAACACGATGCTGAACAAGAGCACCGTCAGCGCCAGTTTTCCCAGCTCTCCAATGTAGGCTGCCCGGACCAGGGATTTAGCCCCGGGGTCCCGGCGTGGCACGCTGAGCCTCAATGCGAGGAATGCGTTCGGCACCGTCGAGATCAGGCAACCCAGGAGGGCCGAATAACCCGCAACATAGCCGAACCCGACCCCGAGTGCCGCGGCCAGGGCCGCTCCCAGCCCGAGTTGCGCCGCAAGCACCTTTAGCATCCGTTTGCCTCTGGCATTAAAAACGCCACGTCCATCGGCGATGCCGGCGGCAGGTGGCGCTTTGGTTGCGGTGCTTCGTTGCTGCTATCCAGGCGAGCTCGCGTGTAGCGTGCGCATTATAGAGGCAGGCACCGGGCAAGGCAACACAAAACCCGGCGGATTTCTGTGCCGAAAATGCGCCTTTTCCCCGGAAAAAGCGGCCAACTCACCTCGATTTGCGAGCTTCCCGCGGGTGTCGGCGTTTCAGCATGGAGGGTAGGAAGATGGCCACGACACGCGTCGTCACGTCTTCAACGTCAGGGCCTTCATGGTCACCAGGTCGACGACCCCCGTCACCACGAACTGCACGCCGATGCAGACGAGGATGAGTCCCATGACGCGCGTCAGTGCATTGACCCCGGTGCGCCCCATGGCGTCGACGATGCGCGTGGCGTAGCGCAACACGACCCAGGACACAAACGCCACCAGGATGATGCCGATACCGATGGGGATGTACTCGAAGACATTTTTCACAGAGGTTGCCATGCTGATGGTTACAGCGATCGAGCCGGGGCCGGACAGTAGCGGCATCGCAATCGGCGTGAACGCAATCCCGTCCTTGTCGGCCGACTCGTCCTGGTCGCGTCGCGGCAATGGCCGCTCGGGTTCGGGGTTCAGCATCGAGAAACCGATACGGGCAATGATCAGCCCACCGGCGACGCGGAGCGCCTGCAACGATATGCCGAAGAATTCGAGTATCAGCGCCCCCGCCACCAGCGAGATCATCAGGATGCCGGCCATGTAGATGCTGGCGAGCCGGGCCTGGCGATTGCGTGAGTCGACCTTTTCACCCCGGGTCATCGCCGCGAAAATGGGTGCGGTGCTGAAGGGATTGGCGATCGGCAGCAGCGCGCCGACCGTCGCAGCGATAAGTGCCAGCCAGCTCATCTATTTGATGTGGTTCAGGATGCCGTCGAGTTCGTCGAGGCTGTTGTAGCTGATGACGAGCTTGCCCGTGCCTTTGCTCGAGTGTTCGAGCCTGACTTTCGCACCGAGCTTTTCGGATACATCCATCTCCAGGCGCCGGATGTCCGCATTGCCGTCCGGGGAAGCCGGCTTCGACGTGCGTTTCGGCTCCAGCATCGACTTGACGAGCCGCTCGGTGGCCCGCACCGAGAGTCCGCCCTTCACGACCTGGCGCGCCGCGTCGTACTGCTGCACAGGGTCGCTGATCGCGAGCAGCGCCCTTGCATGCCCCATGTCGAGCTGGCGTCCCTCAAGCAGCGGAGTCACCTTCGCCGAGAGTTCCTGCAGCCTGAGCAGGTTACTGACGGCGGCCCGCGAGCGGCCGACCGCATCGGCGGCTTCCTGGTGCGTGAGCTCGAACTCGCGAATCAGGCGGTCCAGCGCCCGCGATTCCTCGAGTGGATTGAGATCCTCGCGCTGGATGTTCTCGATGAGCGCCATCGCGATGGCGTCCTCGTCGGCGACCTCCCGGATGACGGCAGGGATATCCTGCAGACCTGCCATCTGCGCGGCACGCCAGCGCCGTTCGCCCGCGACGATCTCGTATCGCTGGTCCGGACCGCCGGTACCAATCGGCCGCACGACGATCGGTTGCACGACACCCTGGGCGCGGATCGAGTTTGCAAGATCCTCCAGCGATTCCTGGCGCATGTCGACACGCGGCTGGTACTGGCCGCGTTGCAGCAGGTCGACCGGAAGCTTCCGCAGCGCATCCGCCTTGCCGGCGCTTGTGTTCACGCTGTTGCTGTCGGATCCCGCCGGTTTCGAAAGCAGGGCATCCAGACCGCGGCCGAGTCGTTTTTTCCGTACGTTCATAATGCTATCTCAGGCAGACGCTCCGTAGGAGCGGCCCATGGCCGCGAATCGCGCGCATGGCGCGCCCCCACACGCATCCTCATCCCACCGCGGTCATGCGCGCGTCCTCGCGGCGCAGGATTTCCCCTGCGAGGGCGAGGTAGGAAATGGCGCCGCGCGAGGAGCGGTCGTGCAGCAGCGCGGGACGACCGAAGCTCGGCGCCTCCGCGAGCCGGACATTGCGCGGGATGACCGTGCGGAACACCGTGTCCCCGAAATGTTCGAGCAGCTGCATCGACACCTCGTTCGACAGGTTCACACGCGGATCGAACATTGTCCTCAGTATACCGAACACCTCGATACCGGGATTGACCGAAGTACGCACCTGTTCGACAGTGTTGAGCAACGCACTCAAGCCCTCGAGCGCGTAGTACTCGCATTGCATGGGGATCAGCACGCCATCGGCTGCGGTCAGCGCATTGACGGTGAGCATGTTGATCGATGGCGGGCAGTCGATCAGGATGAAATCGTACATCCCGACGACCGGGCCGAGCGCCCGCCTGAGTTTCATCTCCCGGCCGATTTCCTGCAGCAGCTTGACCTCGGCGAGCGTCAGGTCCTCGTTGCCCGGCAGCACTGCGAAACCGCCTTCGGGCGGCAAGACGATCGTGTCGGCCGCGGTGGCCTCGCCAAGTAGCACGTCGCAGGCGGAATACTCCACGTCCCGCTTGTCGATGCCGCAACCCATCGTCGCATTTCCCTGCGGGTCGATGTCCACGAGCAAAACACGCCGATGCGTGGCGGCAAGTGACGCCGCCAGGTTGACGGCGGTGGTCGTTTTCCCGACTCCGCCCTTCTGGTTCGCAATGGCAATGATCCGCGTCATGGTCCTGTCCGTTCGGGGACGTTTACGATCGTCGCCGCAGAACTACGGCATGCCGTGAACCGGCAGCGAGTCCCGGCAACGGAAGTTCGGTAACGTCGAAACCCCATGCAAGGGGCACCCCTTTAAGTTCGTCCGCAGGGAAATGCCCCTTGAGGGCAACGAACACCCCGTCCTCTCCCACGTGGTGACCGGCGAGTTCCAAAAGTCGCGGCACGGTGGCTACGGCTCGGGCGATCACGGTATCAAAGCGATGCCCGGGTGCATAGTCCTCGGCCCGGGCTTTGACGGCCCGCACGTTGGCAAGGCCCATAAGGCCCGCCGCATGCTGAACGAACTGGACCTTCCTGTTGTTACTGTCGAGCAGGTGAAAGTCACGATCCGGCTCCGCGATCGCGAGAGGCAGCCCGGGAAAGCCGGCGCCGGTACCGACGTCGAGTATCGCGACGCCGTGCAGGAGGTGCCTCGCGGCTAGGCTGTCGAGGAGGTGCCCCGTAATCATTGCCGCCGGATCCCGAATCGACGTCAGGTTGATCTTCCGGTTCCAGCGCTCGAGTTCGGCAAGAAGGGTGGCGAATCGCTCGGGATCGCCGGTTGCGAGCGGTGGGTCGAGCTCCGCCAGCGCGGCCTGGATGGCTTCGGTTTGCATGCACTTATTATAAGAGCCCGTAGGAGCGGGCCATGCCCGCGATTCAGATCCTTGTCGCGCGCATGGCGCGCTCCTACGCGGCTTAAAACGCTTCGCCCACCGACACGTGGATGGCGTCGCTGTCACGTGAGCGCGCGAAATCGATCCGGACGTTGACGCGCTTGGCGGGCAGGACCATGAATCGTATGCCGACGCCGTAGCTCGGCACCGGGTCGTGCTCGTCCTCCTCGTTCAAGGCACGTCCGCTGTAGCCTACGCCGGCGAAGCCAACGGCCCCCCAGCGTGGTGTCATCTGCCACCGAGCCTCGAGCTGGGTGGAAACGGATTGCTTGTTGAGGTAGTCGGTCGCCGAAAAACCCCGCAGTCCTATCGTGCAGGCATCCCACAACGGCGTGCGACCTTCCCGTGCGCAGGCCTCGAGTTCGAAGGCAAGCACCAGGCCCTCCCGGACCGTATGGTACGAACGCCAGGCTGCAGAGTAGTTCTGGTACGTGTCGTCGCTGCCGAACGCCTCGTCGTTGAACAGGACGTCCAGCATGAGATAACGCCCTGCGTAGCTGTTGATCGGCATGTCGCGGCTGTCGTACTCGACCAGGGCGCCGGCGCCGACCGAGTGAATGTTGGCGTCGACGTCGAAGTCACCGGACGCGTCCCCCAGTGTCAATGCCTGGTCCGCGTCGATCGCCCGGAGCTGGATGCCGCCGTACCAGTTGCCACCAATCCTGCGCGCCAGCTTCGCAAACAGGAATGCGCCCTCGATTTCCCAGTCCAGGTTCTCCTTGTTGCCCGCAGCATCGGGCACCGCCAGTGACAGGCGGAGATCGGCGGCGCCGATGGCGCCGGTAAATCGCCAGCGATCGCTGCCCCAGTAGTTTTGTTGTCCGAGTACCAGGGCACGGCTGTCGTTGTTCGTGTACAGCCCGCCTGCCGCCGTCAGGGAAGCCGGCTGCTGGCCCTGCTGCTCGGCCGTCTGCCCGTAGAAATACGCAGCGCCCACGACGAGGCCGGTACCGAGCGTCGGGTTGGAGATAGGTATCGGCACGACCACCGTGTTGCCGCGCTGCAGCTTCAGCTCGCTGTCGTCGTTACGGATATCGGGCGTGAGCGCCGACGGCCGGGTGTCGACGGCCGGATCGGTGCCAGCCGCATGTGCAGACAGGCCGCACAGCAACAGGAAACAGGCGCTGGTAACTATCCGTCTCACGCTGTCACGACGCTGCCAGGGGGTCGGGTCCGGCGGGTTTCCGGACCCTTGTGGGAAGTCGTATTGTCTGCCAGCATCTGCACTTCCACAACTGGCCCTGGTGTTAACGTGAACGCGTCGCGCGCGGTGAGCTTGCTCGTTTTGCTGTCCGTCATCGCGCCGGTTCGTGCCGAAGACTGGTCGTGGTCGGCGACGCCCTACCTCTGGGCGGCCGGCATCGACGGGACGATTTCGACCGGGGTCCTCGACGCCGACTTTTCGGCGGACTTCGAAGATATCCTCAACGTGCTCGAAGGTGCGGTGATCCTCGGCGTCGAAGCACAGTCGGGTCGCAATCTCCTGTTCTCCGACATCGTTTTCCTGGCCCTCGATAACGATGAAGTGACGAACACGCTCGGCGGACCCCTTGCCGCGGACATCGATGCGCTGATACTGCAGGGCGGGTATGGCCGGGCAATGTCCGAGGGCTTCTGGATCGAAGCAGGCGCGCGTTACTGGGATTTCGATACGCGTTTCGACCCGCCGGTTGCTTCGACGGTCGAACGCTCGTTCGATTGGCTCGATGTATTCGCGGGCGTACGCATCGACAGCAATGTGAGCGAAAACTGGTCTTTTCGGCTTCGCGCCAACGTCGGCGCGGGTGAGTCGGACCTGGCGCTCGAGGTGTTCGCCGGCCTCCTGCGCCGGTTCGCGAACGGCAACGCGCTGTCGCTCGGTGCGCGGGCGCTCGATATCGACTACAGCGAAAGCGGCGGTCAACCTTTGGACCTCAACATACGCTTCGCCGGTCTGACGATCGGCTACACTTTTAACTGGTAGCGAGCGCCCGGCGTTGCCCACATGGACCTGCACTCGGATGTACCGCACCAATGCTCCGGAGAAACCTATGAAAAATATACTGACTGCCACTGCGATCACCATCATCCTCATCGCCGCCTCATCCTCCATCCTGGCCCAGGAGGCGTCGACCACCCTCGCCTCGACGCTCGAGGTCTATGCTTTTCCCGCCGATGGCCAGGACGCCTCTCAGCAATCGAAAGACGAGGCTGAGTGCTACGAATGGGCCGTCGGCAATACGGGCAACGATCCGTTTGACCTCGCGAAAAAGGAACAGGCGGACGACGCACAGAGCGAGGCGGAAATGGCAGCGGCGAAGCAGACGGGACAGGGCGCCGGCGCACGCGGCGCAGTACGCGGTGCCGCGGCAGGCGCACTGATCGGTGAGATCGCAAGCGATGA
>JBGTLY010000036.1:0-10103 GCA_041743865.1 Woeseiaceae bacterium | reverse complement strand
GGACCGCAGCCGTAGGAGCGCCCCATGGGCGCGACCTGACCGCGACCGGCGGATTCGCGCCCATGGGGCGCTCCTACGGGAAGTCCCAGCGCACACCGAGGCTCAGCGAACGGCCCGGCAACGGCACCTGGTCCTTCAGGGGCGACGTGTGGCGGCGCGCATCCTCGTCGCCAAGATTTGACCCTTCAAGGAACACGAGCAGGGCGTCGTTGAAACGGTAGCTCGCTTCCGCTCCGAGGAGCGTATAGGCGTCGGTAGGCAGTTCGCCGACAGCAGTGTGGTCCTGCTCGGCGTGATAGACGGCATCGAGCGCCGCCTCGAACCGGTCGCGGGTGTAGTGCAGGCCGGCGCCGAACCGAAGCGGCGGGATCCGCGGCAAGTAGGCCCCGGAGCCCGTTTCTTCGGCATAAACAACATCGGCGGTCAGGCTCGCGTGCAGATGCCCCGCCGACGTTTCGAACAGCTCGACCAGCGCTTCTGCCTCGATGCCGTACATTTCCACGTCGGACTGGACGTACTCGAAGACCGGCAGGTCATCGATGACCGCTGACGTCGATCGCAGCAGGATGTAGTCGTCGACGAGGTTGATGAAGCCCGTCAGGCTGTAATTGAACCGCTCATAGGTGCCTCGAAGCGTCAAGTCCAGGTTGGTCGAGACTTCTTTGTCCAACAATCCGTTACCGCTGGCGAGCGAACCGATTTCGTAGCGCTGGACCGCGAGATGCGGGCCGTCGGCATACAGCTCCGTGCTGTTCGGGTGGCGCTCCGTGTGGGACAGGTTCGCCGACAGGTCAGTGGCCCCGACCACGTTCCAGATGGCACCGAGGGAGGCGCCGAACGCCGTATCGTCGTAGCCGCTAAGGCCTCCTGCACGCAGGTCCTGCCGCTCCAGCCTCGCGCTGCCCTGCAGGGCGAGCGTGTCGCTCAGCACGAGTTCTTCGAACACGAACAGGCTGGCCTGCTCTGTATCCGAGGCTGGAACAAAGGCTTCGTCGCCGGCGGCATCGAAATCGATGCGCTTGTACTGGAAGCCTACCGCGCCCTCGAGACGTTCGCCCGGGTGGTGCCGGAACTCGAAACGCAGGTCCGTGCCGCGCGTATCGTAGACCGTGCCGACCTCTGCGCCTTCGAATTCGACGTGGCGATAGTCGTTGCGGGCGATGCGAAATCGCATGCCGTCCAGCACCCCGAGCGCCCCGGTTTCGCCGGCGAGGTCATAACGCGTCTGGTCGAGGTCGATGCGTATGTCCGCCTCCTCTTCCTCGTGGCCGTCACCGTCACCGTCGTCCTGGTCCTCGTGCGCATGCGCGCCCGGAATGCCGTATGTACTCGTATAGCGGCTAAGCGACATGCCAGCAAAGCCGTCGTGGCCGGTGATGCTGACGGCGGCGGCTCCGCCTTCCGTAACGCTATCGGTGTTCTCCACCACACCGTACGGCTCTTCTTCCTCGTCGTCGTCGTGATCCTCCAGCGCGCGCAGCCGGTCCGACTCGGCATAGCCGGGAATCTCGACGTCGTCGGTGTCGCGCCGGAACCAGTCGGCATGCCAGGCGATTTCTTCGGTGCCGGCGTCGATGCGAAGTGCACCGGACCGGCGACCGGTGGCAGAGTCGCCGCCGGCAGTAAGAGCACCGGAAAAGAGCCTGTCGAGGGGCTGGGCCGCAATGCGCGAATCGACGATGTTGACGAGGCCGCCCGCGGCGCCGCTTCCGTACAGCAGGGTCGCAGGTCCACGCACGACTTCCACCCGTTCGGCGAGGATCGAATCGAGGCTCACCGCATGGTCTTCGCTGAGCGCCGAGGCGTCCAGGGCGTCGAGGCCGTTGGACAGGACGCGTACGCGCTCGCCGAACTGTCCCCTGATGACCGGGCGGGATGCGACCGGGCCGAAATAGCTGGCGCTGACGCCAGGCTCTTCAGCGAGCGTCTCGCCGATGCTCGTGGATTGCCGCCGGATGAGAACGTCGCCGGAAATAACCGAGGTCGGCTGCGCGAGCTGTTCCACGGTCCGTTCGAGCGGTGTCGCAGAGACGATGATTTCGTCGATCACGTGGTGTTCGTCGTCGCCAGCGTCTTGTGCGGCGGCGGTCGAGCTCAGTATCAGTAATTGTGCCGCGCTCGTCGCGGCGGCGAGGTGCATGGGTTTGAACACGGAAACTTCCTTCTCAGAACACCGGGCGAAGTGCGTAGCGCATCTTCGGACCCGGGGCCTGTGGTCAGACCGGGCGGAGTGCGTAGCGCAACTCCGGAACCGGTGCCTGTCGTCGCGCCAGGCTCACCTGGCCGACAAACCGCGGGCCGTGCCAGCGCCCGCGACGCGGTTTCAGGGTGCAGGAAGTTTGTACGGCGGTCCGCGCTGGCGCGCGGCAGGGGTCACGGTCGAACGAAAAGCGGTCGCCAGGACGGGCGCAATGGCGTCCGACCCGGGCTTCAGGACGAGGAGCCCCGGGGAATGCACCGCTGCGGTATCCAGCTGCCCCGCGACGACGCAGGTTGCGCAGACCTTCGCCTGCGGCGTGCCCGGGTCATGCTCGAAAGCATGCGCGACCACACCGAGCTGCGCCACGACAAGGATCGCAGCGAGCAGGAAATCAGGCAGTAAACGTTTTCCGGTACCGGAGGGGCGCATGGCGGTACTTTAGCTGAGCGGCCTTGCCATGTTAAGTATCCGGACGCGCCGGGCCGGGCGGGCCCGCCGGCAGCTAACCGCCCTCGCGCACGCCGCGGACGACATAACCCCCGGATTTTTCGTCAAGTTCGAGGACGAGTTCGCCCCGCTTTTCGGCTTCTTCCAGCAAGTCACTGAAGGAACTGAAACCGTAGTAGGACTCGTTGAATCCCGGCCGCCGGCGCTTCAAGGTCTGCTTGATCATCGACCCCCACAGCTTGGTGCGGTCGCCGCGCTCGGCGTGCAGGTCGTCCATGGTCTCGGTAACCAGGTTTATCGCTTCCTGCAGTTTGTCGGTCGTCTTGCGATCGCGCTTCTTGCGGCCTTTTTTCTTCGTAGCGGATTTCAGAGGCCCCGCGTCCTGCGGTTCGGCCGCTTTTTCGCCACGAACCAGGTCGTCGTAGAAGATGAACTCGTCGCAACTGCTGATCAGCAAGTCGGAGGTCGATTGCTTCACGCCTACCCCGATGACGGTTTTTGCATTCTCCCTCAGCTTGCTGACCAGGGGCGAGAAATCGGAATCGCCGGAAATTATCACGAACGTATCGATGTGTTCTTTCGTGTAGCAAAGGTCGAGGGCGTCGACGACCATCCGGATATCGGCAGAGTTCTTTCCCGACATCTTGATGTGTGGAATCTCGATGAGTTCGAAAGCCGCCTCGTGCATGGCCGACTTGTAGGATTTGTATCGATCCCAGTCGCAATAGGCCTTTTTCGTGACGATGCTCCCCTTCACCAGCAGGCGTTCGAGGACGAGATGCATGTCGAACGTCGGTATTTTGACATCGCGCACGCCGAGCGCGATGTTCTCGAAATCGCAGAACAGCGCAAGGTTTTTTTCACCGTTCATACGGCGGAATTCTCCTGAAACAGGTGGCGCCAAGCTACCACAAACGCCGCCAGCGCGCCTCGAATGTTTCGGCTCCGTTTAAACGTTGCGATAACGCAACTGTTGTGATAGTGTGGCCCCAAAGGAGGACGCCCCCAATGACCATAAAGCTACCCAATTTACCGTATGCTCAGGATGCACTCGAGCCGCACATTTCCGCTGAAACGATGGCGCTGCATCACGGCAAACACCACAAGGGCTATGTCAAAAAAACCAACAAGCTTATCGAGGGTACGCCACTCGATGACCTTGAATTGGTCGACATCATTACGCAGGCTCGCGAACGCGCCGCGATTCCGCTATTGAACAATTCCCAGCAGGCGTGGAACCACACCTTCCTTTGGGAGAGCATGACGCCCAATGGGCCGATCGAGCCTGAAGGGCATATCGCGCAACTGGTGAAGGAAGCCTACGGCAAGATGGACCGGTTCAAGGCGGAGTTCAAGGAGTCTGCTACCGGTCAGTTCGGCAGCGGCTGGACGTGGCTCGTTCTGGACGGTTCGAAGCTCAAGATCATGAGTACCAGTAATGCCGATTCGCCGGTGGCGACACACCTGACACCGTTGCTGACACTCGATGTCTGGGAACACGCGTATTACTTGGATTACAGGAACGAGCGGGCCAAATACGTCGAGACGTTCCTCGATCACCTGATCAACTGGAAGTTCGCTGCGCAAAACCTCGAAAGCCTGAGCCAGGCCGCCTGACGTCCGACTTGCTTCATGTACGCGCCGGGGGCGTGCGTACATGAAGCATTCTTCCGCGAAGCCGAAGTGCCGCCCGCAGAGTGAATGTGCAATGCGGGCGAACGGGTACGCATACAATAACTGCACTCCATAAACGGGCGCCGGCAACTTGCACGAGAGCTTTATTTTCCTGAGTGGGCTCCTGGTCGCCGGCTTTCTCTGCCAGTGGATCGCGTGGCGCATCAAGCTCCCGTCAATCCTGTTCCTGCTATTTACCGGCATACTCGCCGGCCCGGTGCTGGGCTGGTTCGACCCGGACGCCGTGTTCGGTGACCTGCTCCAGCCGGTCGTATCCCTCGCGGTAGCAGTGATCCTGTACGAGGGAAGCCTCACGCTGAAGTTTTCCGAGATTCGCGGACACGGCGGGGTCGTTCGCAATCTCCTGTCCCTCGGCGTTTTGGTCACCTGGGTGGCAGGAACGCTGAGCGCGCATTTCCTGCTGGGGTGGAGCTACTATCTTGCCGCCCTGTTCGGCGCCATCGTGACGGTGAGCGGACCCACGGTGATCATGCCGATGCTGCGCACGATCCGGCCCCGCGATGCGATCGGGAAAATTCTGCGCTGGGAAGGGGTCCTCGTCGATCCCATAGGCGCAATCCTCGCCGTCCTCGTCTTCAACTACATCATCGTCGCGCGGTCAGCGGACAGTGCGCAGCACATCGCGACGACCTTCGGCACTCTCATCGCCGTTGGCACCGGGCTCGGCATTGGCGTCGGGTACCTGGTCGGCGTCGTGCTCCGCCGTCACTGGCTGCCGGACTACCTTCGTGACTATGCGGCGCTGGCCGCCGTCATTTTTGCCTTCAGCCTCGCGGAGACCGTGCAGCACGAATCCGGCCTGCTCGCCGTGACCGTCATGGGCGTCTGGCAGGCGAACATGCGCGGCCTCGACATGGATGACATCCTTGACTTCAAAGAAAGTCTGACACTCGTTCTGGTCGCGGTCCTTTTCATCCTGCTTGCGGCACGCATCGATTTCGAGAACTTTGCCGGCCTGGGTGTCGGTGCGCTGCTCGTCTTCCTTTTCCTGCAATTCGTCGCGGGTCCCGCCCGGGCACTGTTGTGTTCGCTCGGTTCCGACCTCGCCTGGCGCGAACGCCTGTACATCGGCTGGATATTCCCGCGAGGCATCGTGGCGGCTGCAGTCTCCGCCCTGTTCGCGTTGCGCCTCGAGGACAGGGATTTCGTCGGGGCCGAGAAACTCGTGCCGATGGTATTCACGATAATTGTCGGCACGGTACTCGTGCAGAGTCTGACCGGCCGGCGTGTTGCCCATTGGCTCGGCGTTGCGAATCCCGACCCGAACGGCTGTCTTGTTGTCGGTGCCAATCGACTCGCGCTGACGTTCGCGGAAGCACTCGACAAGGCAGGGCAGCGCGTGCTCGTGGCCTCGATGGACTGGCGAGGGATCAGCAATGCGCGGATGAAAGGCCTGCCGGTGTTTTACGGCAGCCCTGTATCACACTATGCCGAGAAGCACCTGGACCTGATCGGCCTGGGCAAGTTACTTGCCCTGTCCCATCGTCCTGATCTCAATGAGCTCGCCTGCCTGCGTTATCGCTACGAGTTCGGGCGCGATGCCGTATTCACGGTTCGCCAGCAACCGGAGTCCGCTCACGAAAAGTTCCAGATCAGCGGGGAAGCCGGCGGGCAGGTGCTGTTCGGCGGTAAACACTCCATGAGTGATCTCAATGAACTGCTTGAACGGGGCGCCGAAGCCCGCGCGACCGAACTCACCCCGGAGTTCGGACTGGCCGAATACCGGTCGAGGTACCCCGGCCGGCTGATCCTGTTCGTGCGCGACGAAAATGGCCGGGTACGCTTTCCGACGGACCAGAAGGAAATTGTCGCCGAAGCGGGCTCGACCGTGACCGCGCTGGCGGTAGCGGCCGACGAGGTGGGCGCCAAACTACCGCCTCCCCGCGAGGAGGACTCAGAGGGCCTGCAAGGCAATCCGTGATCGCAGGATAATTGCGATGACGCAATTATTGCAGTACCATGTCCTCTTTTCGGGGTGCACATGGTTGATACGATCGGGGGGCAGAACATCGTTGAACTCGATCGGGCACTGCGCTTTGCCCGGGCGCGGCTAAGCCCGGATATCACCGCCCAGCGTCTGTTGATCCTGATTGGCGTATATCTGCACGAAGGCCTGAGTCAGCGAGAACTGTTGAATCATCTCGATTCGACCTCGATCACGGCGCTGTCCCGAAACATCGCCGACCTGTCGGCGCTGAATACGCGCAAGGCGCCAGGCCCCGGCCTGCTCGAATTGCGCAACGATCCGATGAACCTGCGTGTCAAGCGCGTCTTTCTCACTCGCAAGGGCCGCAGCTTTGTCAAACAGTGGCTTTCGAGTATGGACAAGCTTTGACGCTGGCGCTTACATCCATCGCCTCCAGCGAAGCACCAGCCAGACCAGCACAGCACACACCAGCATCACCACGACTGACCACGTAAAGCCCCGGTGGTTTTCGAGGCCCGGCAGTCCGCCGACATTCATGCCGAGGAGACCGGTTACGAAAGTCAATGGCAGGAAGATCGCGGCGACGATGGACAGAACATACATCCTGCTGTTTTGCTGCTGCGCAATCATGCCTTGGTATTCCTCGTGCAGGAGTATCGCTCGCTCGCGGGCCAGGTCGAGGTCTTCCACATAGCGAGCGATGCGATCCGCTTCTTCCCGCAATTGCTGGACTTCGATTGGCGGCAACCACGCCGGCGGATAGCGGTACGCCTTCTCGAGTGCATCACGCTGTGGCGCAACGAAACGCCGTACATTTGCGATCTGGCGACGGGTCTTGGCGAGACCCAGTCGCTGCGGCTCGGCATCCTTGTCGGCCATTTCTTCTTCGGACGTGAGGAGCTGGTCCTCGATCTTGTCTATGTAGACGCCGATGCGGTCAGCGAGCCTCGCTACCAGGTGCACGAGCAGGTCGCCCGGCGTCGCGGGGCCGCCGCCCTTTTCCAGGTCGCCCAGGATATCCTGAACGGCGAGTAGGCGCCGCCGGCGCGACGTGACTACAACGTCGGCCGCGACCCAGACACGAATGGACACCATGTCGGCCGGATTCTGGCCGGGATTCATATTGACACCTCTGAGTGCGACCAGCAGACCGCTACCCACCGTCACCGCACGCGGACGTGTCTCATTGTTGGTCAACACGTCGAGCACGACCTCCGGCAGGCTCACTGGAAGTCCGCCTTCCAGCAATTCATATGCGCCGGTCTTGGAAAAGTCGATGTGCAGCCAGAGGACGCCATCCGCAGGCGTCCAGGCGCCAATGTCGGCCGGCGCAAGATGACGCGCGCCGCCGTTGCCGTCCAGGACGCAGGCGTGGAGAACGCTGCCCGTTGTCTCAGGTACCGTCATTCTCATCCGCTTTCAGCAGCCGCACCGGTATCGGGTTCGCGGCCGCAAGGTGTATGTCGCGCTGCGGAAATGCGATCAAGATAGAATGTTGATCGAACAATTCGGTGATCCGGAAGCGAATATTGCTGCGAATCCTGCGCAGGTCACGCTCGCCGGAGACCTCGCACCAGAAGTACGCATCGAAGACCAGCGCACTGTCGCCAAAATCCTCGAATATCACCAGGGGTGCGGGCTCCTTGTTGACGTCTTCCTGCTCCGTGACCGCCTGCGCGATGAGTTCCTGGACCTGGTGCACCGGAGAACCATAGGCGACGCCAACCCGAACAATCGAGCGAATTGTGCGGTCGACAAGTGTCCAGTTGATGACATTGCGCTCGAGCAGGCTGCTGTTCGGTACGAGCAAATGCACGCCGTCGACGCGCCGTATGCGAGTGGACCGGTTGCCGATCCCTTCCACCGTCCCGTGCATACTGTCTATCTCAATAAAATCGCCAATGCGTATGGGTTTTTCCGTCATCAGGATCCAGCCGCTGATGAAGTTATTGAGAATGTTCTGCGCGCCGAAGCCGACTCCGATCGCCACTGCACCGGTAATGAACGCGAACGCCGTCAGCGGGATGTTCAAAAGGCTCAATGCCGTGAGGAAGACGAGGACCAGGATGACCCAGAACACCACACGGCTGATCATCTGCACCAGGTCCGGCTGCAGCTTGCTCTTCGCGAGCCGGCGGCTCATCACAAAGCCAATGAGCCGGCTCAGTGCATAGCCCGCAAGAACCAGGACAATGATGAGGAACAGGTTGCCGAGCGTAAAGCTGTCATCCGCCGAGCCGAAAGGTTTGAAGTTCCAGATTTTGAGGAACTCGGGCGGAAGTTTCGTCAGCATGTGCGGCAACTCATGCGATTCGGTACACGGCGTACGAAATGTACGCCGTCAGCAGGAGCAGTGCCGATGGCCGGCCGATGCGCGCGCCGCGCAGGAAGAATATCGGGATCAGCACTGCGGCGAATAGCCAGGAAACCACGAGATCGAAGACGCCCTGGTCGGGAATCGAAACAGGTACGACGACGGCACTCACCGGCAGCACCACCAGGGAGTTAAATATGTTCGAACCGATCACGTTGCCGAGCGCCAGGTCGGATTCGCCGCGCATCGCCGCGATAGTGGATGTCACGAGCTCCGGCATGCTGGTGCCGATTGCGACGACGAACAGGCCAACGATGGCTGTCGATATGCCGGCCAGCTCGGCAAAAGCGATGCTGGACTCTATCGTTATGCGGCCGCCGAAATACAGGAGCGCAAGCCCGGCAGGAATCAGCAGCCACTCGAGACGATAAGGGGGGGCAGCAGACAGCATGGGCGCCTGCGCCGCCTCCGTCATCAGGGCATCATCAGCATCGGCATTCAGGATATCCCGGACCATGATGTAAATGAAAATGAGGAACAGCAGCAGGAGTACGATGCCATCCGAGCGGCTGAAGTGCGGCACCTCGTTGTCCAATACTCCATCGAGCGCCATGACTGTCATGATCGACGTGATCAGCAACAGCAGGGGTACCTCCCGATGAACCACGGCGCCCTTGATGTCGATGGGCCGGATCAATGCGGCACAGCCGAGGACCAGGCCGAGGTTCGCTATGTTGGACCCGACGACATTACCGAAAGCGAGTTCCGTCTGGCCGGTCATCGCGCCGGTGATATTGACGACGAGTTCCGGCGCACTCGTGCCGAAACCGACTATCGTGAGACCGATGATCATCGGCGAAATCCCGAAGCGACTGGCGATCTGTGAGGAGCCGGCAACGAGTGCCGTACCGCCGCCAATGAGCAGGATAATGCCGAGAATGATGCCGAGAAACGTGAGCATTGTTCGATCAGGGCCCGAAGCGACGGCCGATTATCGGCAATTGCCGTAGCCGCGGCAACGCGATTCAGGAATCTTCAGCTTCGATCGCCTTTTGCCGGACTTCTTCCTCGTAGACATGGGATGCCGTGGCGGCCGCGGCGAGTGCATCCGCAAAGGGAATATGCTGGTCTTCAGCGGGCTGACGGCCGCGCACTATGCGATACACGGTCGTGAGCATGAGTACGCCATACACGTAAGCCATGAAAAGGAAGAGTCCGCCGGCGCCGAAGCCGGTCATGAACAGCGATGCGATCAGGGGGCCGGCAATTGCTCCAATTCCGTAGAGCAGGAGCAGACCGGCTGAGACGGTGACGTACTCGGTTGGACGGGCAAAATCGTTGGAATGGGCGACCGCAATCGAATACAGCGGGAAGCCAATGGACCCCCAGGCAGCACCGGCCAGTGCAATGCCCACGAAACCCCAGTTGGCGGCGCCGAATACGACCACGGTGCTGATGACGGTGCCGGCCAGGCACATCATGGCCAGAACGCCGCGCCGGCCGACCCGGTCGGACAGGGC
>JBGTLY010000035.1:0-3908 GCA_041743865.1 Woeseiaceae bacterium | reverse complement strand
TGATTGACGGAGGGGCACCGATCTCTCACGTTGCTGACGGGGCAAATTCGCATCGCAGGGGGCAAATTCGCATCGCAGTTTCCGTACTGAATCCGTACGGAGGTAATCGGGTGGCTTACGTTCCTTGTAAGCCATTGATTTTATGGCGCGCCCGACAAGATTCGAACTTGTGACCCCTGCCTTCGGAGAATTAACCTGTCTAAAGTTGGTAATCGGCGTAAGGTGGCCTGGATAGGTAATGTACTGTATCTACTGCATATTCTCTCAACTCAGTGCAGAACATTGCAGACCTTTCCACGCCGATTTCGACAGTCACCCATCGAAACTGGTCACAAAAATGGTTCGAAATCGAACCTAAGCGAACCCTGTATCGCCGGAATTTTGCTGCTCGCCACTCCCCAAGCACTGCGCCGAATCAGCGCGCCTCCAGCACCGTATTGCAGTCGACCATACAATTTTCTTCAAGGACATACTGCCACTCTTCGGTTCGAGCGTGAACTCCGAGTGCCCGAAAAGCTACTGGCAAAGGCGGTACAGGCCGCGGTGAGGCGGACAATCGGCCTTCTCGCGGATGTCCACAGTCGGGATTGGCTAAGCCACTGGTTCAGGTGGCCGTGGAAGGGGACCCAGTACCCGTTCCACTGCCTGGCCGACCCCGAGAAGACTTCGGTCGGAGCCTTCAGGGCCGTCGAGTTCTATTGCCACGGGTAGTCCAGCGGATGTCAGACCGGCCGGCAAGACCAGACCTGGCAAGCCTGCCCCGCTTGCTGGCAAGATGTTGCGAGATATCGCAGCTTCAAAGCTTACCGTCTTTCCAGCGATACGCACTTCATCTTGGCCGATCGGTACTGCCGCAATCTGCGCCATCGGAAAAATAAGCGCGTCGATCCTGTTGCGCGCATAGAAGTAGCGAAGCGTCTGCCGTAGCGCTGGCCGGTGCACATCGCGGGCAGCAATGTAATCTGCCTCCGACGGCGTGAATTCGCCTCCCGGCAGAACATACTGCGCAAACGCCTGCCGGATATCGACGCTAGCCTGAGCGAGAAGATTGTCAAGGCTGACGCCAGTGCCATAATTGGCGAGGTACTTGATGAGCTCGGGTGCGGTGTCATGCAACTCGATCTGGGCAGTCGTTTGGTCGATAAGCTTCTTCAAATCAGGTACGTCAAGGGTCACTACGACTGCCCCCGCATCTGTCAGCTTTTTCATGGCCTCTTGAAATATGCGGTAGACGTCCGGATCAACGTCACGGAGGAAGTATGCCGGCGATACGCCCAGTCGCACGTCGCGCATCGAATCCCGGGCGCTTACGAGCGGTTCATTCGTTACGACATGGTCGAATAGCGCGAGATCCCGAACGTTCCTGGCGTGTGGACCAACCTGGTCAAATAGCGTAGTCAACGGCAGGACGCCGCCGTTGGGGTAGCGACCGGTCGTGGGGCGGAATCCGCAAATGCCGCAGAGACCCGCCGGCACTCGAATCGAGCCTGTCGTATCTTCCGCTACACCGAGTGGCGCCATGCCAGCAGCAACCGCGGCAGCGGTGCCACCACTGCTGCCGCCGGGGATCCGTGTCGTATCGTATGGGTTGTGAACCGGGCCGAATGCGAGGTTGTTGCTGGTCCAGCCAAACGAGAGTTCGTGAAGGTTGGTCTTGCCCAGGACGATGCAGCCGGCTTCACGCAAGCGCGTCACAACCGCGGCATCCTCCGACGGGTAAAAGTCGCGCAGCGCCGGGGTGCCTCCTGTCGTCGGATACTCTGTGGTGTTGACGCTGTCTTTAACCGGGACAGGCAGACCGTGCAGCGGGCCCAACCTCATGTTTGCCGCGCGTCGCTTGTCCGCCTCACGGGCAGCTTCGAGGACGCGTTGCGGATCCAACGAGATGAATGCATTCAAGTCGCGGCGCTCGTCGCACCGCCTGAGCAACGCACCGGCGTACTTCTCGGCTCCGATGTCGCCGTTACGCATAGCTGTCACAGCGTCAGTTGCGGACAGCGCGGCCAGATCGTCAGCAATGCTTTTCGACGCAGGTGGCAATGTGGCACTGACGCAGCCCGGCAAACTGGCTGCGATGGACAACGCAAGAAAGTCTCTGCGCGTTATCTCAGGTGAGCGTTGCATCGATAGCTCCACTTACGGCAATTGGAATGGGGATGGGACACGGCTTAGGGGATCCGCTCAAAGTATGAAGTGCGCCATCAGTGACAGAATCGGCAACGAGATCAGTACACGTAGTGCGTAGATGGCCAATAGGTCACGAAAATGTAGCCCGATATCGGCACGTATCAATAGGATTGCGGCCTCGGTCAGGAAGATGATCTGCGAGACCGCGACGCCGGCCAGGACGAAACGGGTGATTTCACTTTCTATTCCGGCGCCTAGGATGGAGGGCATTATGCTATCTACGAGGCCGGCGAGGAGTGCCGGGGCCGCCTCGGTAGCCTCTGGGATTTGCAGCAAGTCGAGATACGGCACCAACGGCAACGATAGCACCTGGAACACCGTCGTGTATTTGATCAACGCCAGTCCGATGCAACCAATCAGCATCATCGAGGAATAAACCGTTAGTGCGATATCAAACGTTATATGAAGGCTATCTTTGAGCTGCTCGAGTGGATGCTTCGCTATCGCGGCACGGTCCACGGCCTCGCGTAGAGCGGAAGTGAACGATCTGTTCGCCGAAAGGCGGGTTGCGGTTCCCGCGTTGCTGCTGAATCGCTGGCTCCAGCCTGGCTTGTTTCGAAGCGGCGGAAGTCTCGGCACAATAAGAGCACAGATTAGACCCGTAATCGCTACTGCGCCGTACCACTGAACAAATACGTGTTCCATGCCGATGAGCTTAATCAGAACGTAGGCGTAGCCGATCGAGACAACCGAGAAATTTGTGGCAATCGTGCAAGCCTCGCGGCTCGAGTAGAAACCAGCGCGATACTGCTGCGTCGTTAGGATGATCCCGACGCTGGATGCCGAAAGCCAGGACGCAAGGCAGTCTACAGCGGCACGTCCCGGCAAGCGGAACAGCTTCTCAAATATTCGGCTGAGCAGTGTGCCGATAAACTCCATAAGCCCGTAATTCGTAAGGAGCGGCAGTAGCACCGATGACAGAAGATAATAGGCCAACAATATCGGGCCGATGTCGTAAAGCAGTACACCACCGGTTTCTCGATGCCAGATCCACTCTGGACCAAGCTCAAAATACACCATCAACATCATCACCGCGCCAATAACGCGAACCAGCGTCCACCCGCGGCCAGGATTAAACAACTGGATAAACTGGTTCTCTCGACTTTTGAGTGCGCTGCAGCTGATCGCGAGAGTCGCCACGCCTGAGAGAGTCGCCACGGCCACGACGACAGGCACCATTGCTGGCTTGGCCACCGAGTTCACGTAGTCGATAAGTAGTGCAATTACCACTGTGAAGTAGCCATCCACCGATACCGGCGTCAGGAAAAGCAGCACCCCGACCAAACTCGGCAGGACGAAGCGCAGCAGCTGAGCCAAAGTATAGGAAGCTTCCGGCTTCCGGTTTCCCTCTATGGTGGGCGCCGTAGGCTTCGAAGCGATTTGCTCATTCATCTGGGATTCTGGTTTCGGTTACTGTTGATCAGAGTAGGCTTTCGCTTCTATGACAGAATGGAAGCAAGCTCCTTGACGGCACGGTAGGCTTCGTCGATTGCGGCATCGGTGTGCGGGCTCGCCGCAGCATCGGAGTTGGCGATTGCAATGCGGCCGTGTCGCTGCCGGCCGATCACATTCGGCCGCTCGTCAGTCGAGCTGTACGCCCACTCAACGGGATCGAACAACGGGTAGGCACCAAAGAGCCACGTTCGATTTTTCTCAAAGACTTCCTCATACGAATCCTCGCGTTTTATGTCCGGGGGATACAGGATGACGGCGAGCATATA
>JBGTLY010000034.1:0-8264 GCA_041743865.1 Woeseiaceae bacterium | reverse complement strand
CCGCGCGAAGGCTCGCCAGGCCAGGAACGCCCGGGACAGACGCTGGTCGCCCGTCGGCAGACCGCCGTTAGCGAGGACGATACGTGCGAAGCGATGCGAATTTTCGGCGGCAACTCGCAGGCCGATCAGCGAACCCCAGTCCTGGCAAAAGAGTGTGATTTTCGTGAGCGCGAGTTTTTCCACGAGGCTCGTGATCCAGGCCACGTGGTCGCCATAGCTGTAGTCATGGCGCTCCGCGAGCTTGTCGGACTTGCCGAAACCGATGAGGTCCGGTGCAATCACCCGGTGCCCGGCCGCCGCGAGCGGCGGGATCATGTGCCGGTACAGGTACGACCAGGTGGGCTCGCCGTGCAGGAGGAGGACCGGTGCTGCGTCCAGCGGTCCCTCGTCGACATAGTGCATGCGAAGGCCGTTGATCGGGAGATAACGGCCAACGAACGGATAATCCGGCAGGGCGCCGAACCGTTCGTCGGGCGTTTGCAGTATGCGGCTCATTCCTTGTCGTGTCCCCCCGCGATTCGCCCTATCATACCCACATGCTCACGCAAGGCATTGAAAGTCCGCGGTCCAGCCTGCAGGCGCGTATTGTGCGTGCCGTGACTTCCGTCTGGTTCAGCCTCATCGACGCAGAACGCGCGAATGTTCAGTCGGCGCGGTTCCGGATCAATGCGTTGGGCAAGCTGGTACCCACAGCCTCGGGCGTCAGCGTGGAATCGGTCGAGATTGCCGGCCTCGACGCCGAATGGCTGGTGCCGGCATCGGCTCCGGGAGACCGTCTGATCCTGTACCTGCACGGCGGCGCATACGTACTCGGCAGCTGCGATTCGCATCGGCACATGGTCAGTCACATCGCCCGTTCGGCCGGCGTTCGCGCCCTGGTCCCGGAGTACAGCCTGGCACCTGAAAACCCGTTTCCTGCCGCGGTCGAGGACGTCGTCGAGGTCTACCGCGCCCTCCTCGCGGATGGGTATCAGGCGCGCAAAATCGTCTTTGCCGGGGACTCCGCCGGGGGCGGGCTGGCCGTCGCAAGCCTGCTCGCCTGCCGGGATGCCGGCTTGCCAATGCCGGCCGGCGCCTTCCTGCTTTCGCCTTGGCTCGATTTGTCCGCGAGTGGCGAGACGATGCGCTCGCGCGACGGCCGGGACCCGTGGTTCCGGCCCGGCGACGTTGCCGTCATTGCCTGCCACTACTGCCGCAAGGATCAGGTGACCGATCCACTGGTGTCGCCAGTGTTCGCTGACGTCCACGATTTTCCGCCGACCTTCATCCAGGTTGGCGACGACGAAATCCTTCTGAGCGATGCCACACGGCTGGCAAAAAATCTCGAATCCTGCGGCTGCCGCGTCGAGCTCGAAGTGTTTCCGGGGATGTGGCACGTATTCCAGGCTTTCCTGCTCGTCATGCCGGAGGCGCGGGAAGCAATCGCCCGGCTTGCTGGCGGCATGCGCCGGGTTCTCGAGCTCTGACCGAAAACCCTGACCCGGTCGCTAGCCCGATTTCTCCGCGTCCTCGTGCATGCGGATGAGAAAACGCCGTATCGCTCCCACGGCTTCCGCGCGAGGCATGAGTTGGCGAGCCTCGAACTCCGCTGCCATGTCGTCAAGCGAGCGCTTGCCGTCGATGAGCGTCATGACGAACGCATAAATGCGGGTGCTGACCGCCTGTGCCTGGAAAGCCGCCGTTAGCGGCACCGCTTCCTTGCCCGTCACGAGCCAATCCGGCAGGGCGCGGTGGCGCGCCGGGCGGCCGGTCGAGCGTGATTTTCCGGCAGCGAAGGTGAACACGGTTTCCAGGCGCCCGTGCCGGCTCGCGGGCGAGTTCATGTAGGGGATCGTCGACTCGTCGACCGTCGGCGCATCGAAGCCCGCCTCCGCGAGGATCTCGGCGACTTCCGGCGGCGCATAGCGCCTGGCACGGTCCGCGTTGGAGAATGCCAGCGACCCGAAGTTCAACCAGCGGCCGCCGTGCTTGAGCAACGCGTTGATACGTGCGCTGAACACGGGCAGGTCTTCGTTGACGATATCAATGAGCCACGGCGTGACGACGGTGTCAAAATGTGCGGCGGCAAAGGGCGGACGCAGCGCATCGCCGAGCACCAGGTGCAGGCCCTCATGTACCGGTGCGGGCGCGGCGAGCGTGCGAACAACGGCATCGTCGGCCGTATCGAGCGGGGCCAGCGGGAATTCGACCAGCTCCAGCGTTTCGCCGGCAAACATGCGCTCGGCGATCAGCACGAGCAAGGGGTTGAAATCGAGGGCGACGAGCCGCGCGACGTCGAATTCCTGCCTGATGTCATACGCCAGCCGGCCCGAGCCTGCGCCCAGAACCAGCGTCGTGCCGAGCGATGTAGCGGCACCGAGGACCTTCTGCAGCGATTTGATCGACGCGGCGTTCTCCTCGTCGCCCCAGGCCCAGTCCCGGTGCACATTCGCGTAGTAGGTATTGAGGCCCTGGTCGGACGGCATGCGCGTCCTGAGCGCGAGCCACGTTTCGTGAGCGGTGGCCAGCGACCCGATCCCGATCGGCTCCAGTAGGCTGGAGAGCGCACGCCGGTGAAGGTCGAGGTGTTCGCGGTAGCGGCGTACGCGTGCGCGCGTGCTATCGCGAAGATCCGGGAGCGCGAGTTCGGCGTCCAGGGTATCGAGTTCACGACCGATGCCCTGTAACGCCGAATGCAGGCGGCCGCGCCATTCTGAAAGGCTGGCGTCGGGCTCGGCGAACAGCCAGGGAATGCCGTTGATTCGCGGAAAATCGACTTTGCAGGCGCGGCAGCGGAATTCCTTGTCCAGCGCATCGAGGGGTGTTTTGTCGCAGCGAGGGCAGGCGAGCAGGTCGGACGGTATCGGGCTCATGCGGCAATGGTACTGCAATGAGAACGGCCGGTCCGCGAGGACCGGCCGTCGGTCAGGTGCAGCCAAGGGGGGAGGCTACACCGGGTTTGTAATCGTACCGTTGCAGATAGGCGAGAAGGCCGTGAGACTGTCCTGCAGCGCGGCGTTGCCGAGGCCGTGGCTTGGGAAGACCTGCCCGAACAGTCCCTGTTCCCCGTGCAGCGCCATGTAGTTCAGCAACACCGTGTTGACGAGCAGCGGGACGTTGTTTGCAGCGGGCGTCGCAGCGCGCTCTACCGAACCGTCGGAACTCATGGAGCCCAGCTGCTGATGGCGCGCCACTTCTTCCGGCGTTGCGCCGATGATCGTCGGCCTCCGGCCCGGGTTGTAGACGAGGAAGAAGGATGCAGCCGTCGATGAATTGTCGCTGACCCATTCGCCTTTGCCCCGGCCTTCGACGGTATTGTCGATTGCGCCGTTCGAGGACAGCGAACCGTCGGAGAACACGTAGATCATGACCGGGGTGTTGAGCCTCGCGGCATATTCGAGCACGGCACCCATGCAGCGACCGGCGCGGAAGTCCTTGACCTCACCTTCCGCACGGCGCCCGCCATGGTAGTCATAGCCACCCATCTCGATGCAGCCGGCACCAGCATACCCATTCATCACTAGTTTCATGATGGATGCCGTCTTCTGAAACTCGCGGGCGTCGGTGCTGTTGGCATTGAATTCGGCATCGGTGAAGATGCCGGTCGGGCCGACGATCACCGGGTCGAGGCCCGGGTCGATCGGCACGCCGCCAAAGCGATCGGCGATATCCGCGGCTTTCAGGTAGCCGCAACGCACCAGTTCCTTGATGACGGCGTCATTTGTTACCTGCGTGTTGACGCGGTCCATCTTGGCGTCGGTCAGCCGATAGATCGACTCCATGACGGCGGTGGCGTCCTCCTTCGAGAGGATGCCGACCAGGTCGCCCGTGTCGACGAGGTTCGTGACGTCGGACGGCCGGTCGACCTTCGTCGGCCGCAATTCCGGGTCGTAGAGCGACATGGGCAGCATCGAATTGCCGCCCGAATCCGTGTTCTCGGAACCGGCGAGAGTCAGGATCGAGCCGCTCGCGCCGGCCCCACCCGCGCCGGCGCGTGCAATGCCGTACATCGGGTTGTGCGGATTGTTGCCCGTATCGTTATCCGACCGTGCAGGGATGACGGCGCCGTTGATAAACGTTTCGTTCCCCGGGGTGAGCATCTGCACGATGCCGCGCCGGAACGCGGAATCGAGATGGAACCCCAGTCCCAGGTCAAAGTTTGCGTACGGCTGGCCGCTGACCGGGTCGTTGAGCGCCGGTACCATGTCGCCGGGCAGCCCCTGGCGCGAGTATCCCATCGTGTCCAGGAAGTCGGATTGTCCCCCATCCCGTCCGATCAGCACGTTCGATCCGGCGATGTTCGCGCCGCCGGCTAAATCGAAGCAGATGAATGGAATTTTGCCGGCGCCGTTCGTCGCGATCTGGCACGGGTTGACGAGCAGTGCGTCGAGGTCCGTGGACAACGCCGCATACGCGTCGCGCGGGTTCGAGAACAGGCTCAATATCCCGGCGCTGGTCACATAGGCGGCGCCCGACCTGAATCCCTGTGCAACAAACTGGCGGCGGGTGACAGGGCGCGGATGGTCGCTGTGGAACTGTGGTGCGTCCCAGTGCCGTTTATTTCGTCTCTTGGCCATTGCAGTCTTCCTTGATTGTCCTGTCGTTTACTGGACGAGCGTTACCGCGCTGCCCAGCGTCGCGGCACAAACGCCCTTCGCTATGGAACGCGTATTCGAGCCGCCGGCGATCAGTCGATCGATCAGGTCGGCAGGCCGCCCGCTGGGTCCACCGGCATCATTGTCGGCAAGCTCCTGGTACACCGTCGCGAAAGTCGGCTGGGTGGCGATCTGCGGCCCTGCCGGCGTATTGCCCACGATTTTCGTGATGAGCGGATTCACCAGCAGGTCACGATTTGCACCACCGAAGGCTGTCCCCGGTGCGGCATTAAAATTGAAGCCCGGGAAGTAGGTAGCCGCCTGCGGGCTCTCCACGAGCGCGTTGCAGTACGAGATCGCAAGCTGCGCGATGGCGACCTGGTGCGAGGACAGGAATGTGTTCACGTCCTCGACGGCCGGCAAAGATTGCCGTAGTTCCTGGTATGTCATATCGACATCGATGGTGTCCGGGTCGACCCCCGTGACCTTCGCAAAGGTCGCGTTGATCTCGTCGAACGTGCGTACGCCGATGTGCGATGCCGGCGGAAGGTCCGCAGGCGTGATGACCAGTGTCGGATCGGGCGCGCGGCTGAAGCTTGCACTGCCGAGCCGGTCGAAGGTAAGGAAGAATTCGTCGTCCTCCGGCCCTTTCTCCAGCGGCAGCACCGCGCCGAGCCTCGACAGCGGCTGACCGAGTTCCTCGAACAGCTGCGCAGACAGTGTGTCGTCGAGCGTGGCGTAAGTCTGCCCGACCGGCGCTTCCTTGCCGTTCATCGCCACACGCAGGCCCTCGATGTCGATGCCCTCGGGCGTCGAACCGTCGAGCGTCAGGAAATGCGGCCTGTCGAACAGGTAGGCATACGTGTCGTACTGCGCGACTTCAAACAATATGTATGAAGATTCGGGGCCCGCCGCCAGTATCTCGGAGATGTCGAACAGCAGGTAGAATTTTTCACCTACGCCCACATCAAAATTCTGCGTGACCTGTTCCTGGGTAAGAGCGCGGTCATGCACGGCCACGAGGCGGAGCGTGCCCTGCCACAGGCGATCGCCTGACGCCTCGTTACCGAGAACGAACGCGAAAGTATCCTGCCAGTCGATGACCGTACCGCCCGGCACCGGGTCGACCTGCGTGACGAGTTCGCCGTTCACGTAGATCCGCCGGCCGTCCGTCGGGCTGTAGGTGGCAACGACGTGCTGCAGTGTCGCCTGCAGGACTTCGTCCGCACTCGGCGTGGAAACCGCCGGGTCACCGTTCAGGCTTGTCTCCGTTGTCCGCAACAGGAAATCGTAGTCGTAAAGGGTCTGTTGCAGGGTAAGGTTGCGGGCTTCCGTGCCCGCTGAATAGCTCACGATGCGAGCCTCTTCCTGAGTCACATTAGCGGGAATCACCCAGGCCTCGATCGAGAACTGCCCGCCCGATTCCTGGATAAAGTCAAAGAGCTTGCGGCTGGCGGTCGTCGAACCTTGAGCCTTGCCGTTGTTGATGGTGATGCCCCAGCCGCCGTACCACTCGACGTCGCCCGAGAGGTTGAGGTCGAGCGCGGGCGCAACGCCGCTGGTGTCGAACGCGACGAGGCCGCTGCCGGTTTTGAATTCCCACAACGCGATCTGGTCGTTCTCGTAGCGATTGCCGCCCGAGGCAACGGTTCCGTCGACGAGCCTGAGCGCCTTGCTGGTCACCAGGTTCGGATCGACCGTGGTCAGGGAAATCGCGCCTGCATAGGCCTGGATGGCGGCCAGCATGGTTGCCGCGTCGTTGGAGCAGCTGTTCGTCCAGCAATTATGGAACTCGACGCCCAGGCGTTCGACGAAGCGCGAGCTCACCGGGTCGTCGAGATTCATCTTGGACTTCGCTGCCTCGTAGGCAACGTTGATATCCGGGTCTGCGAAGTACGGCTGGATGGCATTGCCGGATTCCGAACTGTGGCACCCGGAGCAATGCTGCGTCAGCAGTCCATGAATACCGGCGAAGGATGGCGGGCCGAACGCGTCGGCCGGGTAATTCCGGCTCGCACCCGGGTCCACCGAATTGGGCGGTAACAGCACGATGTCGCGCCCGCCACCGGCGGCATCACCGAGCCAGTTCTCGATCCACGTCGTCATGACGGAGGAGCAGACGCTGGGCTCGGAGTTCCAGCAGTTGTGGCCCTGGCCGACCTTTTCCACCATGCGCGACAAGGAAGGCTGCGCCAGGTTCGTGACCGTCACTGCCTCGTCGTACGCCATGTTGATGTCGTCGAACCGGGCGAACATCGGCGTTTGCCCGGTGGATTCGTTGTGGCATCCGCCGCAGGTCGCCTGGTTCTGCACCGGCGACCAGAATTCGGTCAGGAATTTCTGGACGTCGTCATCACGCGGCGACGCCGCGCCGCTGTATGTGATCGTGCTGTTGCCGGTCCCGCCCTGCGGTATCGGCATGTCCTGGGTCTGGGCGCCGCCGCCGCAGGCCGAGACGAGCAGGCCAAGGGCGGAAACCAGCAGTACGCTTCTTGCGCTAATCATGATCCCTTCTCCCTACTGGCCCATGCAGTGAACGGCCGAATCGGCGAACACCTGCTTCATCCGGTAACCCGAACTACGGAACGTGTCCGTAATCTGATCGACCGCATCGCGGTCTGCCTGGTCTTCCGGACTGCGCAGGCACACGGCACGGAACACTTTTCTGACCTGGCAGGCAGCGAACGAGTAGCTATTGGCCAATTCCTCGCCCATGCTTTTCGCGCCGTTGCCTTCGCCCGGCAGCGCCGGGTCGAAGCCCAGGTAGGCGTTTTGCCCGCTGCGCCAATAGTTTTCCCAGGAATCATCCGTAGTGCGAAAGCCCTGCGGAAAAGTAAGGTCGTTGTTGAAGTATTTCGGCTGCACGTTGCCGGGTGTGTACTCGAGCGCGCCGGTATCCACGTTGTAGTTGTAATAGGCAAAGGCACCCGCAAGCGGGTCCATACCGGTATGACAACCGACGCAGTTGTTCAGGAACAACCGGCTGTCGCCGCCGGGGCTGCGGCTCACGTCCTGGCGAATGCGGTCCGGGGGCAGCTTCGGATCGTGCATCTGCTCCATGTCATTGCACATGTGGTTGAGCAGCGTAAAGCGGAACATTGCCCGGTTCGTGCCCGCGACGAAAAACGCTTCAGACGCCGCACGTGAGGTCATGACGCCGGCCGTCGCACTAGACGGCAGCCCGTTGATCGATGACTGGGACGTGCCGACCAGTTCGTCCCGGAGATTCACGTTCTCCGCCTCGAGTTGCTCGTAATGGTTGTTGTTGCTGGCCGAAGGCGCGGCGTTTACGGAGCCCTGGGCGCCGACATAAGTCAGGTCCGCAGACAACAATGTGTTGAATGGCACATCGTCGCGCACCATGCCAATGACGGTAGCGACGTAGTCGTTCAGGGGCACGAAGACCGAGCGGTCACGGTTCGTCCACGGACTGGCGAAGTTTTTCAGCGTGACGTTATAGAAGTTCTCGTCATCCATCGCGAGATAGGCCGCACCCTGTGCATCACTCGCCTGGAGAGCGGATTCCATCTGTGCCAGCACGGAATCGGAGGGCGGCACGCCCGCGAGCCGATCATGTATACGGCGAGCCTGTTCGCGAGGTCCGGCGACAGCCGGGGCGGCGAGTGCGGCGATCAGTATCGTCGCCAGCGTGGCACGCGCGAGTTTGACCACACCGGTTTGCGTCCTTGT
>JBGTLY010000033.1:0-15711 GCA_041743865.1 Woeseiaceae bacterium | reverse complement strand
ACTCTGTTGGCGGCCGAGCGCTCGAGTATCGGCAAATCGATGGCCGTAAAGATCCATGCGAGTAATGCGCAGCTCGCGGCCGCCGCTGCCAGCGACCGGCGAAAGCGCTGGTCCTCCTCGAAGCCGCGTGCCCAGGGCATGACCTGTGCCCGGTACGGGAGCGCGTCGGGCTCGCGTTCGGGGAGCCACTCGTCCCGGCGGCTCTCCGCGACCTCGACCGCATCGCGCAGCTGGTAGTGAAGCTGGTCGAGCAGGTCGTTCTGCGTGTCGATTTTGTCGCGGACGGACTCACGGCGTTCCTGGACGGAGCGAACCTGGCTTTCGTATTCATCCAGGTTGCGGCGTGCATGCGCGATGTGCACGGCCACACCCGTCGAATCACCATCCGAATTCCAGAACAGGCGCGCTGCGTCGAGTTCTTCGAGCTGGCCGATAGCCTCACAGGCCCGGGCCAGCGCATCGTAGACACTGCGCTTTTCCGCGAGCGCGTTCCGCTCATCTCGGACTTCCGCGAATTCGCGTTCGAACTCGAGCAAGACCTGCTCTTCGCGTTCGACGCGATCCCGCAGCTCGCGCTCTTCGGTCTCCGCGAGCACCCGCAATGTCTGGGTATCTTCCATGGCTCGGCAGTCTGTGACGTCAGTACGCCGCCGCCACACGTGACTCCTTCCGGGTCACGGCGAGCGAGACGTTTTCGTATCCTTCACCGGTGCAGGTGGACATGATCTTGCGTACTACGACGAACGGCACCGACTTGTCAGCGAGTATCGTGACCTCCTGGCTCTCGGCCACGATCATTGTATTGATGCCGACAACGTTCTCCTTGAGAATGGCGAGCTCCGCGGCGATCGGCTCGATCTTCTCTGCTTCGTTCTCCAGTATGTCGCTTACGTAAGCCACCGCGCGGCCTTGCACCAGGACCTCCTCGGGGCTCACGAAAATGACGACCGTTTCTCGCGGTTTGGATTCGACCAACGACTCCGGCAGCTTCATGTTCTTCGGCGACTGCATGACTTCGACGGAGCCTGTATTTACCAGCAGGAAGAACACGAGAATCGTGAACACGTCCATGAGGGACGTGAGGTTCATCTTCGTGATCCTGACCCGGTTGCGGGACATGCGCTTGATGCGGCGTGTATTTCTCATCGTCTATTACTCACGGCGCGTCCCCGACGGAAATATCGCTGAACAGGGCAAACAGTTCGTACTCGTTTTCGGTTCCTGCCACCGGCAGTTCCACGCTTCTGACGATATCCATTACGCGGATCAGGTAGTCATACGGGATGTGCGCTTCCATCAGCACCGACGCAGACTCCTGTTCCGGGTATTCGCGCTTCAGCTCCATCATGATGTCGGACAGGGCGTCGAGGTCGTAATCCCCGGCGTCCTTCGGGAGCGAGGCGATGACCGTCGAGCCGTTGCCGATCTCAATGCCGACATCACGCACGATCACCTCGACACGGAAGTTCTCCAGATCCGCTGCCGCACCGCCGGAGGAGCTTGGCAGGTCGAGTTCCACGATAGTCAGTCGCGAAAACACCGCCGTGATCAGCAGGAACGGGACGAGCACCACCATCAGGTTGAGGAAGGTGGTTACATCGAGCTCATGCGCGTCCTTGGTACGGCGCTTGTAGTGGTGCCGCCTCGCCATGTCGCTCAGGCCTCTGCAACGCTGCGCTTGGCTCGTTTCGAAAATACGTTCAGGGCCTTCACCGTGGCCATTTCCAGGCTGTCCACGATGTCACCGGTCTTGCTCGTCAGTACCGCATGGACGATCAGGAGGGGTATTGCGACCATGAGCCCGAAAGCCGTCGTGTTCATCGCGACCGAAATACTGGCCGACAACAGGTCGGCTTTCTCGGCGGGATTCGCATTCGCTACAGCCGTGAACGCCTGGATCAGGCCCATGATCGTGCCGAGCAGACCCAGGAGCGTCGCTATGCTCGATGCGAGCGCGACATAAGGCGTGCGCTTTTCGAGACGCGGCACGATCTCCATCATGCTCTCTTCCATCGCGATCTCGATATCCTCGCGACGGCGAACGGCACCCTGGAGCGACAGGCCCATGTTGAGGACCTGCGAAATCGTCGATCCGTCTTCACTGGTCAGCTGGCGAGCCTCGTCGAACTCGCCATTGGCGAGCAGCGGCTGCACTTTATGCCACACGGCCTGGTTCTTTCGGGTCACCTGGACCAGGGTCACGTAGCGTTCCATTGCAATCGCGACACCGACGGCGAAGACCAGCAGTATCGGATACATGAACACACCACCCGATGAGAAGAAGCCTGCAATCGAATAGACAAAGTCCATCACCAATTCCTCGTTTGACAAAATGCCGCGAGATGAGTCTCAGGCATGCGCAGAGGATAGTCGCCGCCCGGCGACAGCGATGTGACATAGCGCACGTTCAGGCGCGGTCGATGCAAAAAGAAAACCTTTTTATTCCATGGACTTGCGGGAATGCCGCGCAAGCAGGACTGAAACGTCCCGGTGTCGCCGGTCAGGAGCCCGGCGGTGGGCTCACTCGCCGGAGCGGATTTCGTAAAACCGGAGTTCCCGGAGGAATACGTCCTTGTCTACAGGCTTCGCACGATCGTCAAGCGTGTCGGTCAGACTTATCGCTTCGCCGAGTTCGGAGGATTTCCAGGGGACGATAACCAGCGCCTTCGGCGCCTCCTCGTTGCCCAGGATCGACATGCCGGACATTGTCTTGGGACTTGCGATGCCATCACCATTGGCTGCGGCCGCCTCATCGTTGACGGCAGCTTCGATAATGGCTGCAGGTTCGGCACCGGCATCTGCTTCGTCCTCGGCCGCGACGAAAGGCGACAGAAGCGACAATGCAAGAATGATCGTCGGGTTTCTCATGACAGCCTTTCCTATTCACCGGTCCTGTTTTGCAAGTCCGCGATCCACATGGAAGCCTCGTCGTCGCTCGGTACCGTCGCCATGTAGGCCTCATAGTTCCGCAGGGCGCAGGCACGATCGGCGAGATACAGGTCGCAGAGCACGGCCAGGTTGCGGCGCGCGAAATGGTAGCCGGGATAGATCGACAGCGCCGCCTCGTAGCTTCGACGTGCTTCATCGAAGCGCCCCGTCCGGCGGTAAATGATGCCCAGTTCGTTGTGGGCGATGGGATGCTCCGGATCGAGCGCCAGGGCTTTCTTCAAATTGGCTTCAGCAGCGCTCAGGTTCCCGGTGCGGTGATTTGCGATACCGAGATCGATGAGTGGCGCGCTGAGCTCGGGTGCTTCCGCGACCACCGCTTCGAGGCGGGCGATGCCTGCAGAAGGATTGCCGTGCTCCAACAACTGTATCGCCGCTTCGTACTCGCTGCGGACAGTGCTGCTGACGCGTGCATCGACGGTGATCGTAAAGCCCACCGATTCCTCGATCTCTATATGCGAGGATCTTTGCGGAACCGGGTTAGTCGCGCATGCGGTAAGCAGCAGCAGTGCGCCAGTCAGGAGCGTCTGCCGGGCAGACGCATGCGGCATGCGAATTGCGTGGATCTGCGCGTTCATCTACGGCTCCATATCCTGGGCTGCCGCTTGCTCCCAGTCCGCCGGCTCGGTTGCTTCCGCCTCCCCGGCGCTCGTCCCGCGCCCGGCTATTTGCGATGCGTCATCGACGAGCGGGGGCGCTATCGGCATACGGTAGGCATAGGTATCGATCGAGCCCAGGTAGCCGTCGCTGATCTCGGATTTCGCGTAGCGGCCTGGCATCAGGCCCGCCAGTTTGTCCAGGCTCTGCTGGATCCACGGGTTGTATACGCCTTTGGCCAGAAGTTCGAAGTTCCGTTCGTGGATGGAGATGGCCTGTTCTTCGAACGGGTACGCCTCCTCCTCGATCATCATTTCGTAGTCGCCAAGTTCTTTTGCCGTGAGCCCCGCCGGACGCTCCGAGTTCGTCAGCGCCCCGCTGAAGTTGAGGTAAATCTCGCCGATGTAGTACGTCGCCGCCGCCGTCACCTCCGCGACCTCGTAGGAGATGAGTGCTTCGAAACCGGCCAGAGATTCGTCCATGCGCCGCTGCTTTTCCGCGAGGCTGTCTTCGAAGGGTTGCCGCAATTCCAGTGCCGCGAAGCGCTCGTAAACCTGCTCTGACAGAACCAGTGCGGCCTTTGCAGCGAGAAAGCGGCTGCGATCTGTGCGATCGGTTCCGGCTTCCCGGTCAGCCGTGACAAGGCCATCGAGCGCCGCGTAGTAACGGCTGTAGTCGCTTTCGTTCCTGAACAGCTCCGCGAGTCGTGTCCGGGTCTCCATCGCGATGTCAAGTGGCCGCGGGTACAGGAGCACGTATTGCTCATAGACGCGCACGGCATCGGCAACTACGGCCACTTCGTCGTAGAGCTCGCCGGCCGTCAGCAACGCCTCGCGCGCCAACGCCGGATCGGTTGCTTCCGCAGCGATGCGCTCGTGTTCCGCAGCCGAGCGCTGGAGATCGCCGGCCTCGTGATAGACCACCGCAAGCTGCTTTGTAGCCTCGGTGTTCAGTTCGTGCTCCGGGTGGTCCGCACGGAACGTCTCGAGCACATCCGATGCCATGCCCCAGTCCTCGAGCCGGATCAGCGCCGTGGCCGCGTCGTACTCCGCAATGCTGCGAATGGCGGACGTCGGTGCAGCATCCTTGATGCGCAGGAAATGCCCGGCGGCCTGCCGGTGATCATCGAGCAGGATCGCCTGTTCGCCCTGTTTGTAGATCGCGGCGGCCAGGCCATCGATGACATCGGCACGTTTCTCGTCGTCTTCTGGTGTCAGCGCGAGCACATTGGCATAGGCCATTTCGGCCTGCCCGTATTCGGCTATGTCGATCGACGAGTGTGCGATGACGGCCCATGCAGACCGGAGGAGTTCCGGTTCGGCGTCGGGATAGCGGACAATCAGTTTCTGCGCGGCATCGATTGCCGTCGTGAACACCTGCATGTCGTACAGGTCGTCCGCGGCAGTGCCGAGTACGACGGCTGCCCGCGGGTGATCGCGAAACGTGTCGGCGAAACGCAATGAACTGTCGACCGCCGCTTGCTTGACCACGAGCTGCCGTGCGCCCGTCGCCAGCTCGAGTTCTGAGCGGTAGGCATACACGGCTGCGTAACCGGCCTCGGACGCCTGCTCATGCGGCGCGTAGGCGTAGGCCGTCTGTTCATAAGCGAGTGCCGCGTCGCCGAAGTCCTCGTTCTCGAGGAGCAGGTCGGCCAGCTGGTAGTTGATTTGCGGCGATTCCACGTCCGCCGGGAAGGAAGCCAGGAACTGCTGGTACCAGCGCTTCGCCTCGGTAAAGCTTGCCGGCCGACCTTCGATGAGTTCCTCATCCTGGTACAGCGCGTGGTAGTGGTTCGCGAGATCGGTCAGGTTTGCTTTCAGCATCTGCACGACTGCCGGGGCCGCGTCGATATCGAAGTAGCGCCAGTATTCCGCGTTGCGTGCATAGCGTGTCGCAAAATCCCGCTTGGCCTCGACGACCAGTTGCGGGAAGCCGGCTGCGCCATAGATTTCGATAATGCGCATGCTGAAGTGCGGTGAAACCTTATGCACCGGGTTGAGTTTGACAAAGGACTTGTAAACCGAGGCGGCGTCGTCGTAACGAAGCTTGCTGAAATAGAACTCGCCCAGGTTGCCATAGATCTTGTCGGCGTAGCTCCGATGCCCGTGCTGTGAGAAGTAATCGTCGACCACCTCGGGCCCGCCGAGGTTCGAGAAGCTCAAGCTGATGACACGAAATGTGTCGGAGACGCGATGCTCGTCCGACTCTTCGAGCACCCGGTCGAAGTCATAGCCGATCGACTCGCGGTGATCCAGCATCGCAACGAAGTTTTGCAGTGCGTCGTCGTAGAACTCCTGTTTGTACATCGTCCAGCCGAGCTTGTAGAGCGCAAGCTCGTAGTAGTATGAGCTTGCACCCATGTCGATGATTGCGCCGTAGGCTGCTTCGGCCTCCAGGAACTTCCTGCGGACGAAATTGTATTCGCCGCGTCGAAAATGCACTTCGTCCACGAGTTTCGAATCGGGGAACTCGGCGACGAGCCGGTTCATCACGGCCATCGCCTCGTCCGGCTGGCCTATCTCGTCGTAGGCGCGCGACATCTGGTAGAGAACCTGGTCGTTGCGCTCGTAGTCCGGGTAGTTGGCGAGAATCTTCTGGTACGTGGCGATCGCCTCAAGCGGACCGGAGGGACCCTCGGTCCCAGGCAGCGCCGGCAAACCATCCGCCAGTTCGGTAGTACTCTCCAGCAGGTCGTCGCGCCGGGTAGCCCGCTGTTCGAAAAGCATGTCGGACTCGCCGTCTGCAGCGGGAACCACTGCCGGAGTCGATGCCGGGACTTGCGCCAGCGCCTGCGCGGGCGCTACCGCCTTCGCAGGGTCCGGCGCCGCCATTTCGACGATTTCACCGTCCCCCAGGATGCCGTACTCCTGCTCGATCTGAAGGTCAGCGAGGCGGCGCATCGCCTCCGGCGTCAATGAACTTTCCGGTGTTTCTTCGAGGTAGCGGCGATAGCTCTGGGCCGCCCGCTCCAGGCTGTCGTCCAGATAGACTTCCTCGACATCGGCCTCCACCTGCTGCAATTCGGCGAGCGTCCCTTGTTCGTCCAGTGTCGTGCAAGCACTTTGCAGCGCCAGCGCGAAGACGGACAGACCGGTGACCTGCCGCTTCATTGCAACGCACTCCGCGCCTGGGCTTGCGTCGCGCGGTCGTAGCTGTCCGCCAGTGCAAAGCGTGCCTTGTCCCGGTAAGTCTCGAGGCGCTCGCGCCGGGCAACCAGTTCGTCAATGGCGACCAGTTCGAGTTCGTGGCCCTGACGATTCATCAGGCTGTCGATTTTTGCCAGCGAATCCCGTACTGCCGTGCGCAGCTGCCGGACCGGGTCCGTATAGCCTTCGTAGCTGTGACTCGCCGCCTGGCGTGAACGCACGTATTGCTGGTATTGGGATTCAGCGATCGCCATCGCCTCGTCCAGGCCGCGGAGGTTCCGGTCGAATTCCGTGAGCCGCGCGTGATACTCCGTATGCAGGGCCCAGGCAACGAGCCCGCGCAGCCGCCGGATTCGTTCCTGCACGACACGGCTCGCGCCTGACAGTTCGCCTTCTCCCAGGCCCGCTTCGAGCGCGTCGAGCTCGGCGAGGATGGCTTGCTCCGCGCGGGTTGCGAGGAACTCCGGCCGCGGTGTCGTCAACAGATCGTCGCGGCGTTTGACGAGTATGCGGTGCTGTTCGGTGCGCAGGCGCATGCGCGAATCCAGTTCGCGGAAACGGGTGTCGACAGCCGGCAGCAGGGGCTCGTAGTGGTCGTGACGTATCGCCACCATGTCGTCGAAGGCGTCGAACGTCCGTTGCCATGCGACGAGCTTGGCCCTGAGATCGGCGAGGTCGAGATAATTCTGCAGCCCCGTCTGGAATTCGTGCGTAGCGAGCAGGGCCATGAGGTAGTAGGTTTCAGGCGCTTCCGGCAGCGAACGCAGGCGGATGACCCAGTCCTTGTCCTGACGCATTTCCTCGCGAACGAGCGCAGTCAGGAACCGTCCATCGCGAATACTGTCGATTGATTCGGCAAGCTTGTCGATCTCGGTACCGAACGCATCGAGTGCCTGGCCGTAGTAAATGGCTGCACGACCGTGCAGCTCGAGCCTGCCGTACGCGTAGGGCAGCGCGAGCTTGGCTTCCTGTGTCGCCGAATCCGTCAGTTCGCGCTTTGCGAGCATGCTCCACGGAACGACCGCGCGCTGGTAGTTTTCGACCGACAGGTTTGCCCAGCCGGCGCTGAGCAACGCCTGGTTCGAAAACGGCCCGTCGAGTCGCACACGATTGAGATAAGGCGCGGCAGCAAGGTGTTCTCCCGACTCCAGCAACAAGGTGCCGAGCACGAGGTTTGCCTTGTCGCGGATGGCGAGTTCCGCCGCGTCCTCTGCCGGGAACTGCCCGGCACGGTCCAGCAGTTCGATGGCGAGCTGGCGCTCACCCGCCTGCAGGTGGGCGATTCCCAGGTTGTACGCGGCGAAGGCTGCGAAATCCGGCGACTTCTCGAGGCGCCGGAACGATTCCTGTGCCTCGGCCCACTGCCCTTCCGCAAGATAGACACTGGCTCGAAGGAACTCGATGTCGTCACGGATCCCCTCGGGCACCGTACCGGAGATGCGCGTCAGGGCGCGCAGCGCGTCATCGAGCTGCCCTTTCTCGAAATGTATTTTTGCGAGCCGGTACGCGGCATCATTTCGCACCTGCTCATCGACGGCACCTTCGAGCACCGCGCGGATCGCCCGCCCAGCCCGGTGGTGCATGCGATAACGGAGTTCAAAGTCACCGAGCGAGAACTCGGCATCGTCGATGTGGAACCACAGGGAGTCGCGTTCGGGCTCGTCGACGTCCTCGTGTTGCCGGACTTCGGCATCGAGTCGCTCGAGTGCCTCGAACCAGTAGCCCTGGTGCGCGAAATAGAGCGCTTCGCCGAAGTACAGATCCTTCAGTTCGTCACTGTGGGCGGGACTCGTTGCCTGTAGTGCGCAGAACGCGAGCCCGGTCGCAAGGAGCGGGGTCCGGTGCATGGTTACCAGTCGCCGACGCGAATTCCGCTGCCGCCGAGGCCCGGGCCCGCCAGCGTAATGCCGAGCGCCTTGGGCGCAACACCTTTGTCGAAACGCACGTTCTCGCTGACGCTGAAATCTTCCCCGTCGTCGTGTGTCCCGCTGACGGAAATGCTGAGTTCATGTTCGCCGGTCGGCACGTTGCCCGTGTAGATGCGCTGCACACCGCCTTTCTGCAGCGCTTCGAGTTCCCTGAAACTGTAGATGTGATGCGTCGCGGGCTGGCCGTCGATTGCGACCGCTATGGCGTCGATCTCGACGTCCTGGCCCTCCTCGAATGCGACGAACAAGGCGAGCTGAGTGCCCGATGGGTAAAGGAGGCGCTCCTCGAGATTGTCGAGTTCCGCGGCGATGCCGAGTACGTCGGACTTGATTTCCTGCACCTGCCCGTCGAGGCTTTGCGTATCCTCGCTGGCGAATTCCTCGGCGGCGCAGGATAAGGACAATCCCCACGCCAGCAGCGCGAGCAACCGGTATCGCTTGAGCGTTGGCATCTTGTTCGTCCTTTTCATGCCTCGTTACCGCGCGCTCCTGTCCATAGCGCGCGCCCGCATGTCGGCGGTGAACGACAGTCTTAGGGATTACGCTCCGGCAATCTGTGAGGCACTCCACAGTTCCGCCATGGCCTGGCCAGGTTGGATCGGCTGCCAACCGCGAATAGGGCTCACGTATGCCTGGTATTTCTTATTCGCGGCCGGCGGCCGCTCCAACGGTCGGAGCGGCGGGTACCGGGCCCCGCAGCAGCAGGTCGCGGCGCACAAGGATCAGGCCGGCCACGACGGCGCCAATCAGCGGGATCGGCAGCCAGACCAGGCGCGTCCACCCGTAGAAGTGCATCACCGCGCCGGCGGCCAGGGACGCCAGTGCAGACGCCCCGAACACCATAAACTCGTTGATGGCCTGCGCCCGGAATCTCTCGTGCAAACTGTAGGTGTAAGTCAGCATGGTCGTACTGCCGACGTACAGGAAATTCCAGGCAACACCGAGCAATATGAGCGCCCAGCCGTAGTGCATGAATTCGTGGCCCTGCATCGCGGTCACGGACGTCAGCACGAACAGGCCGGCGCCGGCCAGCATGAGCCGGACGACGCCGAATCGTTCGATGAGGAACCCCGAGACCAGCGACGGCACGTACATGCCGAGGACATGCAGCCGGATGACCGAGGCGGTTTCCTGCAAGGTGAAACCGTCGTTGATGTGCATGCTGAGGGGTGTCGCCGTCATCAACAGCGTCATCAGGCCATAGCCGGTCGTGCCACCCAGTACCGCCACCAGGAACACCCGTTGTGTGACGATGAGCTTTAAGGGGCGCGATGGCGCTGCACCATCCTCCGGCAGGTCCTCGCGCAGCGCCTTGAGGTTGAGCAACAGAATCGCCTGCAACGCATACAGTCCCGCGACCGCCAACAAGGTTCCTGCATACGGGACCGTTTCCGCCCAGGCGTGCCCGCGCGTCACGAGTTCAGGACCGAGGACTGCACCGCCGATCGAGCCTAGCAACACGAAAGAGATCGCGCGCGGCACATAGCGTGGTGCAACGCTTTCCGCGGCGGCGTAGCGGTACTGCTGCGTGAATGCCATGTTGATGCCGAACAGCATGGCAGCCGCGATAAAAAGCTCGAAACTCGATCGGTGCAGTGCCAATACAGCGAGCAAGATGCCGGCGATCGACGAAAGCGAGGCGAGGGCAAAGCCGCGGGAGCGCCCGATCCTGCGCATCAGCAAGGCCGCGGGAATCGTTGTCCCAGCAACGGCGACGACCATCATCGACAACGGCAGCGTCGCGAGCGCCTTGTCCGGGCTCAGCGATGCGCCAATGATGCCGCCCAGCGTTACGATGACGATCGAACCCGTCGCCGAAATCAGCTGGCAGATCACGAGGATCACGAGATTCGCTTTGTACATGTTCGCGGGTCCGGTTCGTTGGAGTGGCTGTCAGCCGTGAATGGTATGCGCTAGGTCCGCCATTGGAGGGTGAAGCCGCGAATCAAACCGCATGAAGTTCCGTCGCTGACTTGTTCGCGCGCAGCGCCCGCTCCAACACCCGCGAACAGTACGCGCTCGGATCGACGTTAAAGCGGCGGTCAGCCGCGATTAGGCCGCATGTATTCTATCACTGCCTTATTCGCGAGCGGCGCCCGCTCCAACGCGCGAATCTGACGTTCAGGGGTATTGGTACGGGCGGTAGTCGGTCTGCGGCACCGTCACCTGGTAGTGCGGCTGCAGAAACGCGACTATGTCGATCAGCTCCTGCACGGTCATGTAGCCGTTGTAGTTGTACATGTTCGACTCACCGTCTTCGGCTATCAGCCCGGCGGCGTATCCCTCTGCCAGGTCATGGGACGGATTGATGATCGACGTCACCAGTTCCCCGTAGCTCTTCACCTCGCTGACCTCTCCGCCGAGTTCCACGTAGGGGTCGCCGACCGGCAGCGGCGGCAGCGACTCGTTCGCGATCGTGTGACACTGGTGGCATTGCATGTACATGAACGCTTCCCGGCCCTGCACAGGGTCGCCCTCCGGCAGGCTGAAACCACGTTGGGACATTGGGTCGCTGTAGCAGCCAGCGATCGCCGCAGCGGCGGCCGCGATGACCAGCGTTGTATTTAAGTTCCGCATGAGTTCTCTCCTGGAGGGCAACTCGCGAGACCATTCGAGCACAGTTGCGGCCGCGGGGGGTATACGGGTTTCCCGTAGCAACGTTGTCAGTTCCGTGGGAACGGCTTTCAGCCGCGAATACGTCGAGTCTTATTCGCGGGCATGGCCCGCTCCTACGGCCTTCGCGGGCATGGCCCGCTCCTACGGCCCTGCGGCTACTGGTAGTCGCGGGGGATGGTCTCGTTCCAGGTCTTTTCCCGGACCTTTTCGCCGTTTTCCAGCACCCAGCGGTGAAAGCGCAGGTGAAAGTTTTTCTCGTCGCTGCGGAATTCGACGGTTTGCTCGAATTCGAGCGTACGGCCTTTCAGTTCTTCGGTGAGCTTGTAGCGCCCGGTAACCGAGGTCAGGGCCGGGTCCGCGTCAGAAGTGCGATGCTCGATCGCCTCCTCGAAGCGCTCGACGCCCCAGGGATAACGGGTGGCGCCGGAGTTTTTCGCTACGCCGTAAGCCTCCCCCGTTGCCGGGTCGCGCTCGATGGCGGTGATGGCGGCGTAGCCCGTGATGTTGCCCGAATCGAGCGTCTCGTAACCGGGCAGCTCCGGCCCGGCGACCGATGTCTCGAACTCGGGTCGCCGATCGTCGCCGGGCGGGACCACCGGGAGTACGATCCGGGCGCCATCCCTTCCGCCGATCTCGAGCGTCGTTTCGGCAGGGTAAGGCGTCGGCCATAGCATCGGCCACTGGGAATTACTGATGGCGACGCGGATCCGGTGGCCCTCGGGAAATACCCACGATGTGAAATGCAACGCCATTTCGACCGGGAATGTCTCGCCAGGAACGAGGTCCGCCGGTTCGCGCGCGGAATCCCGATGCGTGCCATTGAAGGCGGCGCCGGCAACCTGGGTCACCCGCCCGTCCGGCGCGACATCGGAAATGCGGACCACCCAGTTCGCTCGCGTTGCGTTCGCCGAGACCTCGAGTTTCGCGACCGGCCGGCCGAGAATCTCGAGCGGGGCTTCGAGCGGGGCGCTGTCGTAGACCAGGCTGTCCTCGTCCATCGGCTGCTGGTCCGGCGTCACGCTCCCCCACCACATCGTCTGGCCACCGCCTTCGAGCCCGGCGGAAGGTCTATAGCGCATGCGATGTGTGGCCTCCGGCGCGGGCTCTTTCGTGAGTTCGTGCTCGTTGCCCGCGAACCATTCCTCGTGCCGGACGCGCGCCAGGGGCCAGCCGTCCTCCCAGCGCCAGTGGCCTGGCACCGTCGTGAGCGCCGGATCGGGCGCATGATAATCGCGGACATAGACGGCGAACGCCGGCTCCTCGAGGATGCCGGTGTCCTTCTGCTGCAGCCACTGGTCAAACCAGCGGACAGCTTCCCGGCGCCACTCGACCTGCGGTTCCGGCCAGGCATCGTGCGGGAAGTAATGGTCCCAGGGCCCGATCATCGCTTTCACCGGCGCATCGACGTGCTCCAGCATGCGGGGGAGGCTGTTGCGGTAGCCGTCGTACCAGCCGCCGATGTGGTAGCCGGGGATGCGCATCTTTTCATACTGTCCGCGTGCCGAGGCCCGGTCCCAGAACGGCCCGTCCCGCTGCTCACGCATGTAGGTATACACGCTCGGCGTTATGTCGAAGCGATTCTTTGCCCATTCCTCGTCCAGTGTGAAATCCGGCGCAGCGGGCAATGCGTTGTACAGGTCGTGGCTCATCATCCAGGAGTCGGTATGCATGATGCCGTCGATGTAGTGCACGTCCTCCGCATACAGGTAGTCGGTCGCCATGACGGCGACGAAGGCCTTCAGGGCCGGCGGATTGCGCATCGCCATCTGAATGGCGTTGAAACCGCCCCAGGAAATGCCGAACATCCCGACGCTGCCGGTCGACCAGGCCTGCTTCGAAAGCCAGTCGATGACGACTTCGCCGTCGTCGAGCTCGATGTCGGAGTACTCGTAGGGAATCGTCCGGCCTTCGCTGCGGCCGGTGCCACGGATGTCGACGCGCACGACGACGTAGCCACGATCGAGTAAATACGAGTACAGCGAGGCATTCCGGGCGCGGGACTCGTCCTTGCGGTACGGCAGGTACTCCAGCAGGACGGGGTGTCTCGATGTGCGGGCAGCGCCCGCCGGCCAGTGGACGTCGGCGGCGAGCTCAACACCATCCGGCATCGGGATGAAGAACTCCGTGACGGACGCCTCCGTCGGTGACTCCACATTGCAGGCTGCGAGCACGCAGATCGCCGCCGCGAACAGCAACAGGCGCCGCCGCATCCCGGTTCGACACAACACGTGATTCATGGCAGGGTTTCGTGGGGCATTACGGCAGCTTACGGGTCCACCCGGTGCAGGGAAAGCACATCAGCGCTCGTGGGCATCGCTGACAATCGCCCTGTGGGACCGGCCACGCCCGCGAATTCGGCGCGGTCTAAAACATTCTCTCATTCGCGGCCATGGGCCGCTCCTACAAGCTCATTCGCGGCCATGGGCCGCTCCTACAAGCTCATTCGCGGTCATGGGCCGCTCCTACAAGCTCATTCGCGGTCATGGGCCGCTCCTACAGGCGGTTTGCAGCGACTCCAACGCCCGCCCGATTGGCGCTTGCCGGATGGGTTTTGGTGAAGCGCTGATCTCGCCGCAGGCCGTGCTGCGTTATGCTCCGGCGATGCAGAAACCCGTCCTGTACTGCCTCGCTGCACTTATTCTCGCCGCCTGCGGCAACGATGATGCCCTCCCGCCCGAATCCCCGCCGGCGCCAGCGCCGCTCGACCTGCGGGTCATGAGTTTCAACATCGAGTGGGGCGGGACGCACGTCAGCTTCGACAAGGTCGTCGAGGCGATTCAGCGGGCGGACCCCGACATCGTCGGCATCCAGGAAGCCGAGGGCAACCTGCAACGGCTCGCGGATACACTCGGCTGGCACTACGAGCTTCGCAACTACGTTATTTCCAGGTATCCGCTCTTCGAGCCGCCGGGCGCGGACGGGAAGTACGTTCTCGTCGAGGTCGAGCCGGGCCGCATGGTCGCCATCGCGAATGTGCACCTGCCCTCCGACCCCTACGGTCCCGACCAGGTCCGCGACGGTGCGCCGCTCGAGGACGTCCTGGCGCTCGAACGCGAGGCACGGCTGCCGGAAATCCAGGCGACACTCGATGCCGTGGCCGGCCTTGTTGCCAATGGAACGCCCGTCATCATGACGGGCGACTTCAATGCGCCGTCGCACGAGGACTGGACGGAGGTCATGGTCGGGCGTCGCCCGTTCCTGCGCTATGCCGTCGACTGGCCGGTAAGCCGGGCCCTGAGCGCCGCCGGGTTCAGGGACTCCTGGCGCGTGATCCATCCGGACCCCGTGACGCATCCGGGACTGACGTGGTGGGCCGGCCGACCACCGCTAAAACTCTATGCACCTGGCGAAAACGACGCACAGGATCGTATCGATTTCATCTGGTACGCGGGTACGGCCGACGCTAATGCAAGCACGATCGTCGGCGAGGACGGCGCGCCCGACGTATCGATCGCCGTGACGCCCTGGCCGAGCGATCACCGGGCGGTCGTTTCGGACTTCTCGGTATGGCCCGCGGCTATGCCGGTGCTGGTCAGCACCGAACGCCGCGTGTATCGGCTGGGGGAAGAAATCGCCGTCGTTTACCGCCAGGCCGGCGAGGCGGTGATCCGTGTGCACGCCGATGAAGACACGGCCGTGCTCCTCAAGGAGACCGTCGAAGGCGATGGCCGCCTGGTCATTCCCGTGGACCGCATTGTCAGCGGGCACTATGTACTCCGCATGTCACGGGTGAACGAAGAGCCGATGTACAGGGACTTCTGGGTGCTGGAACCCGACGCTCGGCCGGAGATCGTCGTCGAGGGCAAGGCGTTCGAGGCGGGCAAGGCCATCGGCTTCAGCTGGAAAAATGCACCGGGGCATCGCAATGACTATGTCGCGACATTCGATGCCGGGACCGAGTCCGGCTACGAGAATGGCTTGGCATGGACCTATGTACACGCCCTCCCGGAAGGCCGATTGCAAATGGACGCGAGCACCGCGGAGTGGGGCTGGCCCCTGCCGCCCGGCCGCTACGTGCTACGCCTCATGAAGGACGACGGCTACGAGTCACTCGCTGAATCCGCAGAGTTCGAGGTACGTTCGGCCGATGCCGATGTACAGGGACGGTGAAAGCGCAATCTGTTTACGACAGCATCTTCAAGTACTTTCGAGCAAACCCCTCCCGGAGGGGTTTTCGAGCGATCAGGAAAACATTTACCGCGGTAACGCGAAGCGGGTCCTGATTACAGAAAACAGTCGCTCGGTTGCCGACGTCTGAACAGGCAGAAGGCTGCCAAAAGCCGTCACCAAACCTGGCAAGGGATCAAGCGCGGCCCTGTTACGACCAAGTCTTGAAGTACTTTCGAGGAAGCCCCTCCCGGAGGGGTTATCGACCAGATAGGAAAATAGTTACTGCGGAATACGAAGCGGCTGCTATCAGGGAGAACAGTCGCTCGGTAGACGCGACTATTGCTGTGTTGCGCGGCCGGCGGCTTCCA
>JBGTLY010000032.1:0-1896 GCA_041743865.1 Woeseiaceae bacterium | reverse complement strand
GCATTCGTGCAGACTAACATCCTGCTCGACGTCGAATTCGATCGCAGCGTGCTGGCGCCGGACGGCACGCTCGATCTCGACTACGCGGATTTCGATGCCGTTGTGCGGGACGCACTCCGGGACCTGTTTCCGGAGGTCAGCTCGCGCAGCGATCGTCGCGAACTCAATCGCCTCCTCAGTATCGCCGCGGGCTTCCAGGTGCGTGACATGATCACGGACAATCCCGAGCTCCTGGGTCAGACGCGCGAAATGTGGGTCCCCACCGCGGCCGTCATCGACATGCTGGTGAAGGGCAACATCGACCCGTCCCTCGACGCGGCATTGCGGACGGTTTCGGACCAGCAAATTGCATGGACGAATCAGCTGCTGGAGCAGGGCAGGCTGGAAACAAGATTCAACACCGCCCTGTTCGCGAACGGCGACTCAAGGGAACCGGAGCTCGCTGGAATCAAGGGCGCACTGATGGGCTCGTTCTACATGTTGGTCGTCACGATCATCCTGGCATTTCCGATCGGCGTCGCTGCGGCGATCTATCTCGAGGAGTTCGCACCGAAAAACCGCTGGTCCGACCTGATCGAGGTCAATATCAACAATCTTGCGGCAGTGCCGTCGATCGTGTTCGGTCTACTCGGCCTCGCGGTTTTCATCAACTGGATGGCATTGCCTCGTTCGGCGCCGCTGGTCGGCGGACTCGTCCTGTCATTGCTCGCCCTGCCGGTGATCATCATCGCGTCGCGTGCCGCGATTCAGGCCGTGCCCCCGTCGATTCGCCAGGCCGCGCTTGGTTTGGGCGCGTCTGAAATGCAGGTCGTGTTCCACCATGTCCTGCCGCTCGCCATGCCCGGGATGTTGACGGGAGCGATCATCGGCATGAGCAGGGCGCTGGGGGAATCGGCACCTCTACTCATGATCGGCATGGTTGCTTTCATCGTTGACGTGCCCGGAGGGTTTACGGATCCGGCAACGGCGTTGCCCGTACAGATCTACCTGTGGGCAGACAGCCCGGAACGTGCATTTGCGGAACGCACGTCTGCTGCGATTATCGTCCTACTCGGGTTCCTGCTTCTCATGAACCTGGCGGCGGTAATCATTCGGAAACGTATGGAACGCAAATGGTAGGCACGGGGTTTGAGCCCGGGAGTATCCTGTATGACAATGGCCAGCATGTCAGAGCTTGAAGTGAAGGACGATCACAACGAGGCGCCAGAGGACAGCCCTGTGATACGTGAACCGCGGCGCAGGCCGGTCCGCGGGTCGGGGCCGGCTGGACACCTTACGGAACTTACCGGCGAGACGGTGGGCAATGTCCACTGCGAACAACCGTTCATGATCGCCGAGAGCGTCGATGTCTACTACGGCGACAATCACGCGATCCAGAACGTCAGCCTCCAGATCGGCAAGGAGGAGGTCATTGCGCTCATCGGGCCGTCGGGTTGCGGCAAGTCGACATTCCTGCGCTGCCTGAACCGAATGAACGATTCGATCGATTCGGCGCGCGTGACCGGCAGTATTTCTCTGGATGGCCAGGATATCTACAGTAAGGACCTCGATCCGGTGGTGCTGCGTGCAAGGGTTGGCATGGTCTTCCAGAAAGCGAATCCGTTCCCGAAGAGCATCTATGACAACGTGGCCTATGGACCGCGCATCCATGGCCTGGCTGCGGACCGCGCGGAACTGGATGATATCGTCCATTCCAGCCTCGAGCGCGCCGGCCTGCTGCAGGAAGTGAAAGACCGACTGGACGAACCGGGCACGGGACTTTCGGGTGGCCAGCAGCAGCGGCTGTGCATTGCGCGAACGATTGCGGTCAACCCGGAAGTGATCCTCATGGACGAGCCTTGCTCTGCGCTCGACCCGATAGCCACCGCGCGCATCGAGGACCTGATGGACGAGTTA
>JBGTLY010000031.1:0-3545 GCA_041743865.1 Woeseiaceae bacterium | reverse complement strand
GCCGTGGTAGCCGCGCTGCCCCATGCCGCTCTGCTGGCCATCGCGGACCGCTCCGGCCACGTGCATTTCAGCGGGCTAACCGATGACGCGCGCGCCGCGCTCGAGGTGGGAGATGACATCAGTTTTCTCGGGCACAGCCGTGCGGTCCGCACGCTCGCAGTGAGCCAGGACGGTGCGCGGCTCGCAAGCGTGGGTGCCGACAACACGGTACGGGTATGGAACACGCGGGATGGTCTGCCGTTGCGATACATCGCGAGCTTTCCCGGTAACCCCATCGAGGCGATCGGGTTTTCACCCAACGGGTCGAAGCTGGTTTTGCTGGCGGGCAACCGGCTCGTCGTCATGTCGACGGCGGACGGCGATACCGTCGCTGATCTGGAGTTGAATGAGTCGCACGCTGCGGTGGGTTTTGCTAATGAAACCGAGCTCTACATCGGCAGCGCGGGCGGGACATTGTCGGTCGTGACCGAGGGCGCGCTCGGCCGCTGGAACCTGCAGGCGGTCTGGCAGGGCGGATCGGCCGTGCGTCGCTTACAGGTTTCACCCCGCGGTCGCTACCTGGTACTGGTCAATGCGTTGCATGAGGCCCGGTTGTTCAATCTCGCCGCGGCAGGGCCCGGGCCGATGTCGATTACGTTTCCCTCGCGCGTGGAAGATGTCGAATTCAGCCCGAACGGCACCCGGGTCCTGTTCCGGACGGCGCGCTGGGTACACCGGGCCAGCGCGTCGGTCAACGGACTCGGCTGGCTGGACGCGATGCTCGTACCGAAGCCGCTGAACGGTGCGCGAATCGTTTTTGGCGACGCGACCACGGCGTCAGTAGCTGCCGGCGACGAGTTTTACCTGCCGGTCGCGCAGGACGGCGAGGCACATTTATTGCGCTTCAATTTTGCTGCGCGAACCGGACCCGGTCTGTTCGGCGAGCCGCAAGAGCTCTCGGCCCACTGGCAGTCGCGGCTGGCCCGCAGCCCGGGTTCCGAGCCCGGCGGTACCATCATCCCGGCATTGCCCTAACGGGCATCGCCGCGAAGCGTCCTGACGAGCAGTTCGAGGGATGCGGCATTCGCGTCCTCCGGCGCGACCGGTGCACCGAAATGCACCGGTACCCGTGCGAACAGGCGCCCGGGCACGAGTCGCAGGGCACCGTTCTTGCGGCGGCTGAACCAGCTTCCCCAGAGACGGCACAAGGCGACCGGGACAACGGGTACGGGTCGTCGCTCGATGATTCGCTCGATCCCGGGACGGAAACGCTGAATTTCGCCATCGGACGTGAGTCCACCCTCGGGAAAGATGCACACCAGGTGTCCCGCCGCAAGCTCTGCATCGATTCGATCGAACGCGTCGTTCATCAGCGCTTCGTCTTCGCGCGCTGGCGCGATGGGTATGGCGCGCGCGTTACGAAAGAATGTTTTCAGCACCGGGATCTCGAAGATACGATAGTACATGACGAAGCGGAGCGGACGCCGCACCGAACCGCCGAGGATCACCGGGTCCATGTAGCTCACGTGATTGCACACGATGACGGCCGGCCCGTCTTCCGGAATGCTGGCCGTATTGGTCGGGCGGATGCGGTACACGACGGTGATCAAAAGCCACGCCAGGAACCGCATCAGAAACTCGGGCAGCACGCTGTAGATGTAGATCGCCACGAGCACATTCAGTGTGGCAAGCACGAGGAATAGTGCCGGGATGGAGAAGCCCGCGCCAAGAACCGCAATCGACAGCAAGGCCGCACCGACCATGAAGAACGCGTTGATGATGTTGTTCGCGGCGATGATGCGGGACAGGTGGCGCCGCTCGGAGCGCTGCTGGACGACGGCATACAAGGGCACGCTGTAAAGCCCACCGAAGACGCCGAGCAGCGTCAGGTCAAGCAGTACACGAGCGCTGCCCGGTTGCTCAAGGAACTCCCCGAGACCGAAGGTCCCGACATCGGAACCTGGCACGCGCGCAAAGTACAGGTCCGCCGCGAATATGCTGAGACCGATGGACCCCAGCGGCACGAGCCCGAGCTCCACGCGATGACCGGACAATCGCTCGCAGAGCAGCGAGCCGACGCCGACGCCGATGGCAAACGTTGCGAGCAATGCAGTCGTTACGAATTCGTTGCCGTGCAGCACGTCGCGTGTATACGCGGGCATTTGCAATGTCATTGCCGATCCGAATGCCCAGAACCAGGAAATGCCGAGAATGGACAGGAACACACTGCGCTCTTTGCGCGCGAAACCGACGATGCGCCAGGTCACTCGCCAGGAGTTCAGGGAGATCTTCAAGTCCGGATCGACGGCCCGGGTCCGTGGAATGGCCCGGCTCGCGACATATCCCGATACCGCGAGCCCGGCCAGGCAGGCGCCGATCAGTACCGGGCTCCCCGGATCCATGCTCACGGCCAGTCCGCCGATGATGAGCCCGAGAATGATCGCGATGTAGGTGCCGGATTCCACGAGGGCGTTGCCACCGATCAATTCACTGTCATCGAGGTGCTGAGGCAAGTACGCATATTTGACAGGCCCGAACAGCGTCGACTGGCAACCCATCAGGAATAGTACGGCGAGCAGCAGGACATAATTGCCGATGACAAACCCTATGGCCGCAATCGACATCAGGCCGATCTCGAGTAGCTTGATGTTTCGAATGAGCAGCGATTTTTCATACTTGTCCGCGAGTTGACCGGCCGTCGCGGAGAACAGTACGAAAGGGAGAATAAACAGCGCTCCAGCCACGTTCGCGAGCAGGCTCTGGTCCATGCCGAGCACCAGCGCACCCTGGAATGTGGCGAGAATCAGGAAACCGTTTCGGAATACGTTGTCATTAAGCGCGCCGAGAAACTGGGTGGCGAAGAAAGGGGCGAAACGACGCTGTCCCAGCAGGCGAAACTGGCTTGATTGTGACAAGTCGCACGTCCCCGGCGGCAGGCTTGCGCCACTATATCATCGTGGATGCGAGCCGCAGGGCAGAGTGTGTATCGCGTCACGAAAACGACTGACACGGCGCGGCACCCCGCGCAAAAAGTGCGAACTCGCGTCGGTTTTAGGCTCTGGGTCCGATGCTATTATCGGCCCTCACACGCATTATGTATGGAAGCCGCACAGGGACTCTGCCTGCGCACGAGCCCGACCGAGACTGATGATTCCCATTCGCCCGATAGTCCTGATGCTGTCTGCCGCGCTGCTTTGCGGCTGCACCGAGGAGGTACCGCCGCGAACCGTCACGGAGTTCATGGACGACGGGCTGTTGCTCGAGGCCGTGCTGTTGCGCTGTACCGAGAACCGGGCGGAATCGCGTTACGATACGGAGTGCGTGAATGCGCGCGAGGCCGTAAAGCGTCTGGAAGCCAAACAGGAAGCAGATCGCCGCGCCGAACTCGAAGCCCAGTCGGAGCGCAAGCGCGAAGCGTTGCGCCGCACTCAGCAAGCCGCTGCGGAAGCGCGCCGGCGAGCTGCCGACATGGAGAAGCGGCGCGAGGAACTTGAATACCAGGCGCAGTTCGGGCTGCCGCCGCCGGGCGCGTCCGCGCCTGATGCGATGCTCGGCAACGCGCCGGG